>DASZHU010000043.1:0-6000 GCA_035937605.1 Acidimicrobiales bacterium
CGAGCGCGGCTGCAAGACGAGCTCCTCGCGCTCCAGGCGCGCGTGCACAAGACGATCGTCCTCGTGACGCACGACATCGACGAAGCGATCAAGCTGGCCGACTACATCGCCATCCTCAACGTCGGCGGTGTGCTCGAGCAGTTCGGGCCACCCGCCGATCTACTGCGTTCGCCCGCCAACGAGTTCGTGGCGAGCTTCCTCGGCCGCGAGCGCGCCCTCAAGCGAATGGCGTTGCTCCGTGTGCGCGACGTGGAGCTGACCCCGGGCCCGGTCGTCGAGGTCGACGCGCCGCGCGCCGTCGCTCTCGCCACGATGAAAGAGCACCGCGTCGACTGGATCGGCCTGCGGGACGGCGATCGCCTGCTCGGGTGGGTTTGGGGACGCGCGCTGGAGGATTCCACGCCCCTCCGGGACGCGGCCCCTGAGCCGTTCCGCGCGTGGGTGCGTCCCGGCACGGCGCTCCGCGAAGCGCTGGATCTCATCGTCGACTCGAGCACGCGAGTCGCCGCGGTCTTCGACGAGCGCGATCGGTACCTGGGGATGCTCACCATCGAGCAGATCGCGGACGGGATGGCGAAGGTGTGAGCGTGCTCGCCGCCAACGGGCCGAACTCGTTCATCTGGTGGGATTGGGTCGATCGCCACCGCGGCCAGATCAAGGACGCGTCGCTCGAGCATTTGCGTCTCACGCTGATCGCCGTGGTGATCGGGTTCGTGATCTCGGGTGTGCTCGCCGTGGTCGCGCTGCGCTTCCGGTGGACGTACGGCCCGATCACCTGGATCACCGGCGTGCTCTACACGATCCCGAGCCTGGCGTTGTTCGTGCTGCTCGTGCCGCTCACGGGCTTCACCACGCTCACCGGTGAGATCGGTCTCGTCAGCTACACGCTGCTCATCTTGATCCGCAACATCGTCGCCGGTGTCGACGGCGTGCCCGCGTCGGTGAAGGAGGCGGCTGACGGCATGGGCTACACGCCCGCGCGCCGGTTCGTCGCCGTCGACCTTCGTCTTGCGACGCCAGCGATCATCGCGGGCCTACGCATCGCCACGGTCACGACCATCGGCCTCGTGACGGTCACCGGGCTGATCGGGCTCGGCGGGTACGGCTCACTCATCGACGACGGGCTCAAGCGCACATTCTCGACGCCGATCGTGGTCGGCGCGGGTCTGTCCGTCGCGATGGCGATCGTCCTCGACCTCGGGCTCGTGCTGCTCGAGCGTGCGCTGACGCCCTGGGCGCGCCGCCGGGTCGCGACCTGATGGGCGCGGTCCAGGACTTCACGACGTACATCACCACGGCGTCGCACTGGTGGGGCGAGCGCGGCATCCTCCACCGCTCGCTCGAGCACATGCGGCTGTCGGCCGCGTCGGTGTTTGCGGCGGGTGCGATCGCGATACCCCCGGCTCTCGCACTCGGACACGGCAAGCGCGGCGGCTTCCTGGCCCAGTCGATCGTCAACATCGGGCGTGCTGTCCCGTCGTTTGCGATCCTGGCGCTGCTCTTTCCGCTGGCGTTGAGCTACGGGTTCGGGCTCGGCTTCTGGCCGACGTTCGGAGCGCTGGTCTTCCTTGCCATCCCACCGATGTTCACCAACACCTACGTCGGCGTCCGCGGCGTCGACCCCAGCATCGTGGAAGCATCACGCGGCATGGGGATGGGGCCGGCGCAGGTGTTGTTCCGGGTCGAGACCCCCATCGCTCGCCCGCTGATCCTCACCGGCGTGCGGATCGCCGCCGTTCAGGTGGTGGCCACGGCGACGCTCGGCGCCTTCGTCGGCTTCAACGGCCTCGGGTCGTACATCGACGAGGGGTTCCGCCAGCAGGACGACGGGAAGCTACTCACGGGCGCCATCGGCGTCGCCGTGCTGGCCTTCCTCACCGAACTCGTCTTCTCCCTCGTGGTACGGCGCGCTACACCGTGGCTCGCGCCGTCCCGGGTTCCCGACGTCGTGCCCCCCGAACAAGTCGAGGTTCTCACCCCATGAAAGGAATCACCCAGTGAAACGATCAGTACGAATGCTTGCGATCGGCATGGTTGCCGTCGTGGCGATCGCCGCGTGCAGCAGCAACGACAACAAGGCGACGACCACCGGCGGCTCGAGCGCGAGCGCCGGTGCCGGCGGCGGCGCGAAGCCAACGGTCACCATCGGCGCGCAGGACTTCGGTGAGAGCGCGATCCTCGCCGAGATCTACAAGCAGGGCCTCGCGGCCAAGGGCTTCACGACGAGCACGCAGAAGCTGGGTGGTTTCCGCGACCTCGAGGTCAAGGCGTTCGACGGCAAGACGATCAACTTCGCACCGGAGTACGCGGCCTCGATGCTCGAATTCCTCAACGGCAAGAAGGGCGAGGCCACAAGCGACGTCACCGCGACAGTGGCCAAGCTCAAGACCCAGCTGGACGCCAAGGGTCTCGCGGCATTCAACGCCAGCGACGCCGTCGACACCAACGCCCTCGTGATGACGCAGGCCAAGGCCAGCTCGCTCGGCATCAGCTCGCTGTCCGACCTCGCCACCAAGGGCAAGGACTTGAAGCTCGGCGGCCCCGCGGACTGCGAGACGAACGCGTTCTGCATCCCTGGTCTCAAGCGCGTGTACAACCTCGATCTGTCCGGCAAGTTCCAAGCGCTCGAGGCATCCGCGATCGCGGCCGCGCTTGACGCCGGCTCGATCGACGTGGCGCTCCTCTTCTCGACCGACGGCCGGATCGCGGCGAAGAATTACACGCTGCTGACGGACGACAAGAAGATGCTCGCCGCGGACAACGTCGTGCCGGTTGCCACGAAGGACCTCGCCGCCAACAGTGAGCTGGCGTCGGCGGTGAACGCGATCTCGGCCAAGATCACGACCGACGAGCTGATCAAGCTCAACAAGCGCTTCGACGTCGACAAGGAAGACGCGGCCGTCATCGCCAAGGACTTCCTCACCCAGAACTACCTCATCTGAGCGATCAGTGGTGGTGAACGAACATACGTTCGACTAGGCTCGGGCCGATGTCCGAGTCGCAGCTGCGATGGGAGCTGGCGGACCAGCCTCGGCCCCAGGCCGCCCTGTTCGACGAGTCGATCTTCGAGCGGGAGCCGGGCCGAGGCGAGTTCCGCGGCATGGAGTTCCTGCATGTCCGCGCCAAGCGCATCATCAACGACGTCGGCGTCGACACGCCGTTCGGGTTCCGCTACACGATCAACCCGTACCGGGGATGCAGCCATGCTTGTGCGTACTGCTTCGCACGGCCCACGCACGCGTACCTCGACCTGAACATCGCCGACGACTTCGATCGCAAGATCGTCGTGAAGGTCAACGCCGTCGAACGCCTTCGTGCCGAGCTGCACCCTCGCAAGTGGTCCGGCGATCTCGTCTCGCTCGGCACCAACACCGATCCGTACCAGCGATGCGAGGGCAAGTACCGCCTCACCCAGGGCATCCTCGATGCGTTCATCGAGCGACGGAATCCGTTCTCGATCTTGACGAAGGGCACACTCATCCTCCGCGATCTCGACCGGCTCGTCGACGCGAGCAGGTGCACCGGAGTGAGCGTCAATCTGTCGATCGGCACGTTGGACGAGCACGTCTGGCGCACGATGGAGCCCGGTACCCCGCACCCGATGCAGCGCATCCACGCGGTGGCGGCCCTGAACGAGGCTGGAGTGCGATGCGGCGTGCTGATGGGTCCGGTGCTGCCCGGGCTGTCGGACCATCCTGACCAACTCGCGGAGGTCGTCCGTGCCGCGAAGGAGGCCGGGGCCCGCTCGATCTCGAGCCTGCTGCTCCACCTCGGTCCGGGCACCAAGGAGGTCTTCTACGAGCGCCTCGGCGAGGCGCATCCCGAGCTGCTGCCGACGTACCGCCGCCTGTACGGCACCCGAAAGTTCGCACCCCGGGCCGACCGCGACCGCGTCACGACGATCGTCCAGCGCGCCGCCGGGCGCCAGGTCACCATCCGCGCCCGACCCCGGCGCGACCAGGGGCCGACTCAGCTCAACTTGCTGTAGATCTCCGGAAGATCGAGCTCGATCTCCCGCTTCTGACCGCCTGCGGCCATGAACTGCTCCATGCGACGAATGGCTGACTCGTCGAGAAGCGTCTGCGAGAAGAGTCGTTCCTCTTCGCACAGCCCTGCGATCGGATCGTTCAGCGCGTTGTCGACGGACCTCTTCGCCGCGGCGATCGCGCCGGCAGGGAACGACGCGATGCGCCGCGCCAAGGCGTCCACGAACGATCTCAGCTCGGCATCGGGAAACGCGCGATTCACCCAACCCCACTCCTCTGCGAGGGCACCGTCGACATCCGCACCACCGAGGATGATCTCCAGTGCCCGCGCCCGGCCGACCAGCCGCGGCAGCCGTTGCGTACCGCTGCCACCCGGAATGATGCCGAGCGGCACCTCGGGTTGACCGAACACCGCTCGCTCGCGCGACGCGAACCGCATGTCGAACGACGACACGAACTCACTGCCTCCGCCGCGCACGCGGCCCTCGATCACCGCGATCGTCGCCTTCGGCATCGTGCGAAAGCGGTCGACCATGCTGTGGAAGAACCCGAGCTCGCCGGCCGCGACGTCGCGCCGCTCGCGCGGCAGCCCGAGGATCAACGTCACGTCGGCGTGCGCGATGAAGAAGTCGGGGTCGGCCGAGTCGACCACCACGACACGGACGCTGTCGTCGGACGCGACCTCCTCGCCGAACCGAGCGAGATCGAGCATCAGCGCCAGGTCGAACAGGTTGATCGGTGGATGGTCGATCGTCACGCGGGCCACGCCGCTGTCGACCGCGATCCGGAGCGTCTCGTAACCGTCATGGGCCATGCCCGAGAAGCTAGAACCGAGTCACCGATGGATCTCGAGGACCTCGACCCCAACCCGATCGTGGAGCTCCAACGCTGGCTCGACGACGCGGTCGCAGAGGGCCTCCCGCATCCGACCGCGATGTCGCTCGCCACCGCGGGAGCCGATGGCCGACCGTCGGCGCGGCACGTGCTGCTGAAGGGCCTGGACGAGCGCGGCATCGAGTGGCACACGAACTACGAGAGCCGCAAGGGCCGAGATCTCGCAGAGAACCCATACGCCTCGGTTGTGTTGCCGTGGTTCGGCATGTGGCGCCAAGTGGTGGCGGCCGGACCCGTCGCGAAGGTGTCGGCCGAGGACTCCGACGCCTACTTCCGCTCGCGTGACCGCGGCAGCCAGCTCGGCGCATGGGCGTCGCCGCAATCGCAACCGATTCCCGATCGCGCGTGGCTCGAGGCGCGGGTCGCCGAGTTCGATACGCGCTTCCCCGGGCAAGATGTTCCCCGCCCCGCCCACTGGGGTGGCTTCCGACTACGGCCCGACTGGATCGACTTCTGGCACAGCCAGCCCGACCGGCTCCACGACCGCTTCCGCTACGAGCGCGCTTCTGAAGGCGTGTGGACGATCAACCGCCTGGCCCCGTAACCGTCCACGTCGATGCCGCCCTGGCCAACCCCGCGATGAGCGCCTTCGTGTGCTCCGGCCTGCTCAACGGCGAGGTTCCCCGCACCCTCGGTGGCAGTTCGAGCTGCACGCCGCCCCCTCGCGGGAGGTTGACCGGATTGTCTCGATGGACGCCCCGGAGTCGCGGCGGTATCACCTCGAGGTCGTCGATCACCTCGTAACCGTGCGGTGTGAGCTCGGCGCGCAGCGCGCCGCCGACGTGCAGTGCCAGCGCCCGATTCCGGCCGCCGAGCAACAACGTCGTCCAATAGCCCTCGGCGCCGTAGCCGTGCACCGCCACCGCCACGTCGACGTGGTCGATGAACGAAGCGAGCCGCTCGGACTCGGATGGTCGCACTTCGTTCGACGGAATGTGCCAGCGCAGATCCGGGGGCTGCACCACCGCGTACACCGACGCGCCGGCGCGCGACGCGGCTTCGAGCGCGGTGTGATCGGTGCCCTTCTCGAGGTTGCCGCCGTGGAAGGCCATGAGCCCGAACGACGAGCGCAACTCGCACAGCTCCTCCACGCCGGCGTGGGCGAGCAGATCAGCGAACA
>DASZHU010000044.1:0-6814 GCA_035937605.1 Acidimicrobiales bacterium
TGCAGTGAGTACATGCACCTCGACAACTCCGCATGCAACCTCGCGAGCATCAACCTGCTGAAGTTCCTCGGTGACCACGATCAGTTCGACATCGATGGCTTCAAGGCCGCGGTCGAGGTCGTGTTCACCGCGCAGGAGATCCTCGTCGGCAAGGCCGACTACCCGACCGGCCCGATCGGCGACACCAGCCGTCGGTTCCGTCAGCTCGGGCTCGGTTACGCGAACCTCGGCGCGCTACTCATGGCCCTCGGTCTCGCGTACGACTCTGACTCGGGGCGGGCGTGGGCGGCGGCGATCACCGCGCTCATGACCGGCCACGCCTACGAGGTGTCGGCGCGCACGGCCGCGCGCATGGGTCCCTTCGCCGGCTACACGGAGAATCGCGAGCACATGCTGCGTGTGCTCGACATGCATCGCTCCGAGGCGGCTCGCATCGACGAGGAGCAGGTGCCCGCCGATCTGCTGTCGGCCGCGCAGGAGGCATGGGACAGCGCGTGCGATCTCGGCGCTGCGTTCGGCGTGCGCAACTCGCAGGCCAGCGTGTTGGCGCCGACCGGCTGCCTCGTGGGCGGCACCCTCGTCGCGACCGATCGCGGCCTCGTGCGGTTGCGTTCGCTGGGCGATCCACACGGCGAGCAGTGGCAAGACGCGTCGTTCGAAGTACTCACCGACGAGGGCGTCCGCAGCGCAACGAAGTTCTTCGTGAACGGCGTTGAGCAGACTGTCGACGTCTTGACGTCGCGCGGCTACTCGATCACGGGCACCACTCGTCACCGCATCAAGGTTGTCGACGAGGCGGGAAGATGGGAGTGGCGTCACTTCAGCGACCTGCGGTCCGGCGATCGCGTGCCGCTCGCGCTCAACCAGGTCATCGGCGAGCCACAGCGGGTGTCACTGCCCCCGATCGGCGAGGGCTACCGCTGGACGGAAGAGCACCACGTGTTCGCACCACGGCGGATGACGCCAGAGCTGGCCGAGTTCGTCGGCTACTTCATGGGTGATGGGTCGCTCCACGCCCGCGGGCTCCGCTTGTGTGTCACGGCCGGCGACTTCGACGTGATCGAGCACCTCGAGCGTCTCGGCAAGTCGCTGTTCGGCGTCGCGGCAACGACGTACGCGACCGATGGCGACGTCGACGTGTGCTTCAACTCGGTGCAGCTGGCCGAGTGGTGGCAGGCCTGCGGATTCGCCAAGCGCCTTCCGCACGAGGGCCATGCCGGCAAGGGCTGGACACCCCATGTGCCCGACGCCGTCCTCCACACCAACGACGCCAAGGTGTACCGGGCGTTCGTTCGCGGCTTGTACGAAGCCGAAGGCACGGTCACCGCCGGCTACCCGTCGTGGACGACCTCGTCGCTCACGTTTGCGCACGACGTGCAAGACCTCCTGCTCGCCTTGGGCTACCCGACCACCCGCAAGTCCGACGTCAGCGGTCGCGGCTCGCAGCTCGCCGTGCTGCGCCTGCTCAACAAGGAGTTGAACGCGCGCTGGCTCGACGAGATCGGCTTCCTCTCGGGTCGCAAGCAGGCTCGCATCGACGTGAGTGAGTGCGTGCAGTCAGCTCGCTACGACCACATCCCGGTGAGCCGCCAGCTCATCGACCGCCTGTGCCCCAACAACGATCACAACCGCAAGGTCGCGACGATGGAGCACCGCCGCAGTGGCACCATCACCCGCCGCCTGGCTCGTGAGCTGTTCGACGCAACGGGCGACCGCGAGCTCGGTCATCTCCTCGGGTTCTTCTTCGACCGCATCTCGTCGGCAGAGCTCGGCGAGGAAGAGCTCACCTACGACATCTCGGTGCCGGAGAACGTCACCTACGTCGCGAATGGCTTCGTGAGCCACAACACGATCGGCCTGCTCATGGATTGCGACACGACGGGCATCGAACCCGATCTCGGTCTCGTCAAGATGAAGAAGCTCGTCGGTGGCGGCACGATGTCCATCGTCAACCAGACGATCCCGCGTGCGCTGGCCCGTCTCGGCTACAGCCCCGCGCAGATCGACGACATCGTCGCGTACATCGACGAGCACAAATCGATCCTCGGAGCGCCGCATCTGTCGGCTGAGCACGTGGCGGTGTTCGCGTGCTCGATGGGCGACAACACGATCCACTACTCGGGTCATGTCCGGATGATGGGGGCCGTACAGCCGTTCATCAGCGGCGCGATCTCCAAGACCGTGAACATGCCCGAAGACGTGTCGGTGGAGGACGTCGAGCAGCTGCACATCGACGCGTGGCGGCTTGGGCTCAAGGCCGTTGCGATCTACCGGGACAACTGCAAGGTCGCGCAGCCGCTGTCGACCGTGAAGAAGGAAGCCGAGAAGGCGGGCGCGTCCGACGCGGCGGAAGCGGCGCGTGAGGTGGTCGAACGCATCGTCGAGAAGGTCATCACGATCAAGGAACCGGTGCGTCAAAAGCTCGGTCGCGATCGTCGTTCGCGCACGTTCGAGTTCCGCGTCGCGGACTGCAAGGGGTTCGTCACGGTCGGCGAGTACCCCGACGAGCGTCCTGGCGAGATCTTCATCAAGGTCTCGAAGCAGGGTTCGACCCTCGGCGGGATCATGGACGGCTTCGCCATCGCGGTGAGCCACGGGCTGCAGTACGGCGTGCCGCTGCGCAGCTTCGTGGAGGCCTACACGAACACGCGCTTCGAGCCTGCAGGCATGACCGACGATCCCGACATCCGGTTCGTGTCGAGCCTGCTCGACTACATCTTCCGCCGCATGGCCGTCGACTACCTCACCTACGAGGAGCGCGCCGAGCTCAACGTGCTCACGGTGGGCGAGCGCACGCAGCCGACGTTGCCGGGTGTCGAGGAGTCGACGATCGAGACGCGCCAGGGCCAGGAGATCGCGGCCGATCCTCCCTCGATCGAGTCGGCGATGACGCTCCTCGACCTCACGAAGGAGGCGCCGACGGTGACCACGCCGAAGCCGGCGCCGGCGCCGTCGACGCCAACGTCGCATTCCGATGCGCCGTACTGCATGCAGTGCGGGGTGCAGATGCAGCGCGCCGGCTCGTGCCACGCCTGTCCCAGCTGCGGGAGCACCAGCGGATGTAGTTGACTCGGCGGGGATATACCCCCAGTATGACCCCATGCCGAAGATCAACGTGTACCTGCCGGACGAGCTGGCGGCGGCGGTGCGCGATGCCCATGTTCCGGTGTCGGCGATCTGTCAGAACGCGCTCGAGCGGGCCGTTCGTGACGTGACGTCGCTGCGAGCCGCCGACCGGCCGCCACCCGAGGGGCAGCCGGGCCTCGGCGTCTACGCCCGCTTCACGCCCCGAGCTCGCACCGCGCTCGACCTCGCCCAGCAGCGTGCCCACGCCGTGCCCCACGACTACGTGGGCACCGAACACGTCCTTCTCGGTCTGCTGGACGAGGGCGGCAACCTGGCGATCAAGGTGCTCGAGTCAATCGAGATCGAGCTCGATGACCTTCGCAACGAGCTGCTCGGCTCGCTCGGGCCGGCCACCGCCGCCGTCGAAGGACACCTCGCGTTCACCCCGGTCGCGAAGAAGGCTCTCGAGACCACGGCCAAGGAATCGCTGAGCATGTTGCACAACTACATCGGGTGCGAGCACCTGCTCCTCGGGATCCTCGCGACCGAGGAAGGGCTGGCGAGCCAGGTGCTGCGCCGCATGGGGGCGGAGCTGCGCACGACCCGTCGAGCCGTCGTCACCGCGCTCTCGGGTTTCGTCCATGCCAAGCAGACGCTCACTGCTGCGCCGTCTGCGGCCGCGTCGGTTCCGGCGGATGACGACGCGATGGCGAAGATCCTTCAGCGGCTCGATGCCATCGAGAAGCGATTGTCCGATGCGTGACGGATGTGGCGAACCGCCCAGATCGGCAGACCGTTGACGAGGGCGAGGTCGTCGAGTGGTGAGGCCTCGTCGTGCGCGATGACGAAGAGCTGACCACAATCGACCGGCAGCTGCCGCCCGCATCCGCAAGGGCACGGCGTCGTCATGCCGACACCGATCGGTGCGCGTGCGCGGGGGCGTGATGGATCGTGCGACTCATTGGTGCTCGCCAGTTGCACTAGTGCGCGACGGTCATTTGCACGTGGCGATGCCGCCGTCGACCGGCAGCACCGCGCCCGTGATGTAGCTCGCCGCCCTCGAAGACAGGAAGATCGCCGTGCCCGCCATGTCGTCGGGCCGGCCGATGCGCTTCATCGGCGCGTCGCGGGCGATCTGATCGCCGAACGAGTCCAGCGTCGCGGCCATCATCTTCGATTCGAAGGGCCCCGGTGCGATGGCGTTCACTGTCACGTCCGGCGCCAGAACCTTCGCGAGATGGCGGGTGAGCTGGTGCACGGCCGCCTTGCTCGACGAGTACGAGTACGTCTCGAGCAGGGGGACGTGGATGCCGTCGATCGAGCCGATGTTGATCACGCGAGCGGGGTCGTCGGCGGTGCCGGCGGCCTTCAACAACGGCAACAGGAACTTCGTGAGGTGGAACACGCCCTTCACGTTGATGTCGAGCACGCGGTCCCACGACTTGTCGTCGTGCTCGGCCAGCGGGACGCCCCACGTCGCGCCCGCGTTGTTCACGAGGATGTGCAACTCGTTCTCGCGGTCCGCGATCTCGCCGGCGAGCCGCTCACACTCCGCCTCGGTCGACAGGTCGGCGGGCAGTGCGATGCACTCGCCGATCTTCGACAGCTCGGCTGCGATCTCGTCGCACACCTCGGCCTTGCGCGACGAGATGTACACCTTGGCGCCGGCCTCGACGAACCCTCGGGCGATCATCAAGCCGATGCCGCGGGAGCCGCCGGTCACGACCGCGGTCTTGCCGCTAATGGAGAACAAGTCGCTCGTCACGGGCGGTGACCCTACGAGTGAACGGGTACCTCCGTCGAGAACGGCCACGCCAGCTGTGCCACGTAGCCGCGCGGCGCGGACTCGCCCATCCCGTACTTGGAGGGCATGTGGTCGGGCAGGTAGCAGGTGCCGAAGAGCACGTCGAGGATCGGGAGGTTGCCGGCGAAGTTCTTGTTGGTCGCCTGCGGCTCGTCGGCGTGATGCCAGTGATGGAACTCGGGCGTCGCCGTGAGCCAGCGCAACGGGCCGAAGCGCAAGCGCACGTTGGCGTGGATGAAGATCGCCTGGAACGCGGTGAGCAC
Source organism: Acidimicrobiales bacterium (assembly GCA_035937605.1). Classification (GTDB taxonomy): domain Bacteria; phylum Actinomycetota; class Acidimicrobiia; order Acidimicrobiales; family JACDCH01; genus DASUCS01. The sequence continues at coordinate 5,134 of DASZHU010000044.1, forward strand.
CAAGTACGCGCCGAACGTGGCGCGGGTGAAACCGAGGACGTACAGGGGCAGGATCGTGACGGCGCGCGTGAACACGGAGTCGAGCGGGTGCAGGCGGCCCGCGGCCAGCCAGTCCATCTCCTCGATCGAGTGGTGCACCTTGTGGAAGCGCCATAGGAACGGCACCTGGTGCGTGGCGCGGTGCGCCCAGTACTGCGCCAGATCGGCGAGCAGCACGGCCTCGAGGAACTGCAGCAGCGAGGGCTGGCCGGCGACGGCGGCCTGCACCGACGGGTTGACGGCCCAGTGCAACGTGACGACGCCGATCACCAACGCAACCACGAGGCCGACGGTGATCAGCATGTTGTTCACGACGAAGTGCACCGCATCGGTCTTCCAGCCCTCGCGCCGCGCCTTGCGCGGGTACAAGGCGAACAGCTTCTCCATCGGCACGAAGATCGCGACCAGCACGACCATCCCGAACACGATGCCGGAACGCACGCGCAGCGCGGCCAGCAGCAGCACGACGGTGATGATCCCTGGGAGATAGCGCTTCATGGTTGGACTGTGGGCGGCCAGTGTTAGGGCTCGGTTAGATGGCGGCTACAAGATCACCTCGACGACGACGCCGAGGTCGCGCTCGAGGTGGGCGATCTCGTTGTCGGTCGAGAAGTTCTTGCCCTGGACGTTCACGAGATCGACGTGGTCGAGGATCGGATACGGACCCCAATGCCACGTGCCGAGCGCGAGGTTCACGCCCGCCGTGCCGTCGCAGACGAACGCCCGAACGCTCGTGAGGTGGTCGGTCGTCGAGAAGTCGAACTCCTTCGGGGCCACGACGAGCAGGGTGGGCTTCCCGGCGAGGGCGACGAGGGCCTGCGTCGCACGATGATGGCGATTCAGGTGATCGCAGCGAAGCTCGGCTCGGTCGTAGTGCAGGACGTTGAGGTGGAACACCTCGTTCTCGCGGAGCTCCATGACCATGTCGCCTTCGGCGATCACCTGACCGAATGGCGCGAAGCCGGCGGCGGTCAACGGCTCGGCGCGTACGACGTGGCTCCTAGGCTGCGACACCCAATGGATCGTACCGACGAGCGTCTCGCCGAGCTGGGGTTCACGTTGTACGGGCCGCACCCGCCCCACGACCCACTCGAGGCCGTCGTCGTGCACGACGGCATCGCCCGGACGTCGGGACAATTGCCGCGCATCGACGGCGTGTTGACGTGCCTCGGCGTGCTCGGCGACGACGTCACCGTGGAGGAGGGCTACGAGGCCGCCAAGGTCTGCGCGCTGAACGCCCTCGCGGTGTTGAAGGCGGAGCTCGGCAGCCTCGACCGCATCGAGCGCATCCTCACCGTCACGGGGTTCGTGGCGTCGGCACCGGGGTTCGAGCAACAGCCGGCGGTCGTCGACGGCGCGTCGCACGTGCTGCACGCGGTGTTCGGTGATGCGGGTCGGCACACGCGCTCCGCGATCGGCGTTGCCGCGCTCCCGCGTCGCGGGGCCGTGGAGATCGAAGTGATCGCTGCCGTTCGCTGACCTAGATTTCCCCAATGGACGTGAGGTCGATCGAGGACGTGTCGCCGGTCATCGAGCACAACGGCACGGTTCCGGTCTGGTGGCTCGTCAGCCCGCGCGAGATGCTCGACATCACCAAGGGTGGACACCTCGAGCTCGTCAGCGAGTTCGAGGTCGCGGGCGG
>DASZHU010000045.1:0-1839 GCA_035937605.1 Acidimicrobiales bacterium
CAGCAACTTCACCAAGTTCCTGAAGAAGGCATCGCCGACGATCTGGAAGCTCGATTCCGGCGACACGGTCCAGTGGCCGGCCTCGACCCAGGGTGCGGAGAAGAACAGCGGCGTTGCATCGCTCATCAAGTCCACCGACGGTGCCGTGGGCTACGTCGACCTTGCCGACGCCGTCAACGCCAATCTCAAGCTCGCGTCGATCAAGAATTCGGCCGGGAAGTTCGTCGATCCCACCCTGGATGGCGCCAGCGCGGCGCTCTCGGGCGCCACGGTCAACGCCGACCTCACCTACGATCCTTTGAACGCCAGCGGTGACGCGGCCTACCCGATCACGTCGCCGACATGGATCATCGTGTACCAGAAGCAAACGGATGCGGCGACGGCGGCCGCGCTCAAGGGCTGGCTCAACTTCATCCTCACCGACGGCCAAGGCTTCGCGAAGACCGTCGGATTCGCACAACTGCCCTCAGCTCTGGCCCAGAAGGCCATCGACCAGCTGAGCCAGATCACCAGCTAGGAGACGCGTGGCGGCTGCCGCCGACAACCCGGAACGTGCCCTGACCACCAGTGGTCAGGGCACGGCCGCGGACAGGACGTTCAGGTTCATCGCCCTCGCCGCGGGCCTGATGGTTCTGTTCATCCTCGGCGCCATTGCGGTGTCGACCACGCAGAAGGCGTGGCCGGCGTTCGCCAAGGCCGGCCTGTCCTACGTCTTCAGCGACCACTGGGACCCGAACGCGGCCAAGTTCGGCGCGCTGGCGTTCATCTACGGCACGTTCGTTGTTTCGATCATCGCCGTGGTGGTCGCGGTGCCAGTGAGCGTGGGCATCGCGCTGTTCGTCACGGAGGTCGCGCCCCGCAGAGTCCGCGGCGCGATCACCACCGTGATGGACCTGCTCGCGGCAGTGCCGTCGGTCGTGTTCGGGCTGTGGGGCTTCCTGGTTCTGCGCCCGCAGCTCAAGGATCTGTACAACTGGATCGCCGATCACGTCAGCTCGGTGCCGGTGTTGCACACGATCTTCGGGCCCAGTCTCTCTGGCCAGAGTTTCATGACCGCTGGCCTCATCGTTGCGCTGATGATCGTTCCGATCATCACGTCGATCACGCGTGAGGTCTTCCTCACCGTTCCACGCAACGACAAGGACGGTGCGCTGGCGCTCGGCGCGACGAGATGGGAGATGATCAAAGGCGTCGTGCTGCCTCATTCGAGTGGCGGCATCACGGGGGCGGTGATGCTCGGGCTCGGCCGAGCCATGGGCGAGACCATTGCCATTGCATTGGTCATCGGCGCCAGCCCGCAGATCGTCGGCAATCTGTTCGCGCAGGGCGAAGCGATGCCTTCGGTCATCGCTCGCAACCTCAACGAGTCCTCGGGTGACTACCAGGCCGCCCTTATCGGCCTCGGGGTCACCCTGTTCGTGCTCACGATCGCGATCAACATCGCGGCACGACGCCTCGTGTCGACCTTCGACCGCGCGCTGAAGGGGGCCTGATGAGCGTCGTCGACGCGCCGCCGCCGCCGACCGAGCTCGACGAGTTCGATCGCATCGCGGAGACGCTGTCACGTGGCCGGCGGTGGCGAGACCGCATCGCCACGACCCTGATGACGGCGTCGTTCCTCGTGGCGGCGATTCCCCTCGCGGCGGTCATCGTCGTGGTCGTCCAGAAGGGCCAAGGTGTCGTCCGGGCCGACTGGTTCACGAAGGACATCCCGACGGACATCGCCTCGGCCGCGCTCGCCTCGAAGTTCGGCGCCGTGGCCGACAAGGTCGTCTACGGCATGCAGCCCGCCATCATCGGAACCGTGGTCATCACGGGACTCGCCGCGCTCTTCGCGAT
>DASZHU010000046.1:0-2505 GCA_035937605.1 Acidimicrobiales bacterium
CGCGATGCCGATGCTCGCAGAGAGGGGGAACCGCGTGAGCGTCGTGCCGAGTTGTTCGATCCCGGCGATGATCCGGCCGGCAACTGCGAGGGCCGCGTCTGTTTCCGCGCCGGTCATGATTGCGAGGAACTCGTCGCCGCCGAGCCGGCCGACCGACACGCCGGACGGAACGTCGCCGGCAATCCGCCCCGCAACGTCGCGGAGCACGCCGTCACCCGACTCGTGACCGAGCGCGTCGTTGACCTCTTTGAATCCGTCGAGGTCGATGAACAGGACCGTCGTGTCGTCGAGCGCGCCCCGTTGCGCGAGGCGCTGCATCAACGCGGCCCGGTTGGGCAGACCCGTGAGGGCGTCGACACTGGCCCGGTACTCGAGCTGGGCCTCGAGGGCGCGCTGCTCGGTGACATCGCGAAGGTTGAGCACGAGCGAGCCGTCGTGGCGACGGGTCAGACGGGCGTAGGCGCGCCGTTGCTCCTGGAACTCGTTGGTGAGGTGCCACTCGCACGCGACGTAGTCGGAGAGCGTCAGCGTGTCGTACGCGCGGGCGATGTCCTCGGCCGCGTCGACACCGAGCACGTCCTTGATGTGCAGACCCACGCACGACGGCGGCGAGACACCGACGAGCGGTTCGATGCCCGGGCTGATGTAGTCGATCTTGAACTCCGGGCTCACCAGCGCGATCACGTCGGCGGCGTGCTGCACCAGATCACGGAAGTACGAACGGTCGCGCTCGATCTGCGCGGTGGCCACCTCCGCCGCGGCCGATGACGAGCCGAGGGTGCGCGCAATGAGTGCGAGGCAGAGGAACGTCGTGCCCGCGACCGCATGCGACACGGCCGGACTCAGGATCGACGGCGCGATGCCGAGCGCGATCGCGGCCTCGCCGAGGAGGATCGCGAAACCGCTCCAGACCAGACCGGGACACCACGCGCGCGAACCGTGCACTCGGAGCAGGTCGGCGATGCCGACACCGAACCCGATGACGAGAATCGATCCCCAACCCGTCGCGTACACGACCCATGCGGTGCTGATCGCCGCGGTGGCCGCACGCAGGTGCAACCCGCGCATCGGTGACAGACGGCCTTCGACGGTTTGCGCGACCGCGTTGGCGACGCTGCACGCGAGCACCAGCCCGACGAGGAGCCACATCGGCGTGTCGGCGATCAGATGCGACCGCTGGAGGAACGGGATGGCGACGACTGCGGCCGGGCCGGCCGTGAACACGAGCAAGGACGCGCCAACCACGCCCATGGTTCGTTTTCGTCCGGCGACCCCGCTTTTCACAAAGGTGATATCGGGCAAACCCGCCCGCAACCTGACCCTCCTGTGCCAGACCGCACAGCAAACGCGAAGGTCCTGGTCAGCGCCCTCTCACGTCCCCGAAGCGTCGCAGACCCACACCAATTGTCGGTCAGAGACGCATCAGGGTGGTGGCGAGGCGGTCGGCGGCGGGGGGTGTCCGGATGCCCCACCAGAACAGATCGCGGCCGTCGACGAACGCGATCGGCACGCCCGCGACCTCCCGCTCGACCTCACGCGCGTGTTCGGGCCCGAACTCGTACGGCTCGCTCGGCAACAGGATGAGGTTCGGCGCACGGGCCGCGACCTCCGCGAGCGAGACCTCGGGATACCGCTCCAACGAGCCGGCGAACACGTTGTTCACGCCGAGCAGATCGAGGAGCGACGAACCGTAGGTGTCGCTCGCCAACGACATCCACGGCCGGCGCCAGACCGCGACGAACGCGTCGTACCAGCGCGGCTTGAGCACCGACGCCAGCCACGCGTCCCACTCGTCCACACCGAACGGCGACGGCACCGACGCGTCTACCCGTTCGGCCAGGGCGCGCACTTCCGCACCCACATCGTGTACCGACCGCGGCGACATCGAGTGCACCGCGAGGCCGGCGTCGATGAAGGCCGTCGCATCCTCCCAACGGTTCTCCTCGTCGTTCACGACGACGAGGTCAGGGGCGAGCGCAACGATCGCGGCGACATCGGGGTTCTTCGTCCCGCCGACCACTCGTATGCCCGGTTGTTCACAGAACCGCGTGCACGCGATCGGGCCGACGCCGAGCGCGAGCAACGTCTCGCTCGCGGAAGGAACCAGGGAGACGACGCGAGGCGTCGCGCTCACATGCGCTCGAGCAGCTGTGCCTTCTTCGCTTCGTACTCCGCAGCCGTGATCGCACCGCTGTCGCGCAGGCCGGCGAGCTGCTGGATCTGCTCGGCAACCGACAGCGACCCGCTCGCGGCGGGTGGGGGCGGCGCGGACGCACCGGCTCCGGTTCCGGCGTTCCAGCCCGCGCGGGTCCGAGCGTGCTCCTCCATCACCCGGTACAGCTCCTGCTGCACCGCGTCGGGGTGCCACACGTCGTTGAACTTCGACTGGCCGTCGCGGCCCGCCGACTCGATCTCGAGGTCACCGGCGCCGATCACGCGCTCCCACATCGTCTGGTGGAAGTTGATGTTGGAGATGCGGTCCATCGGGATCTCGACACCATGCTT
>DASZHU010000047.1:0-8565 GCA_035937605.1 Acidimicrobiales bacterium
GAGATTCGAACTCGCACTGGCCGCCACCTAAAAGCGGTGCCTCTGCCGTTGGGCTACGCCGGCGAACTCCACTCGACGGTAGCGCCGCTACCCTTCCGGGCCATGACCGCCGATCCGTCCCTCCTCCGTGAAGTCGCCCAGGCCGGTGGCTTCGGCGATCCGCAGAACGAGGTCTACAACCGCCTGCTGAAGAACCGCATCGTCTTCCTCGGCGCCGAGGTCGACGACGCCATCGCCAACCTCATCACGGCGCAGCTCCTGTACCTCGAGGGCGACGACCCCGAGAAGGACATCTGGGTCTACGTGAACTCGCCGGGCGGGTCGGTCACCGCGGGCATGGCGATCTACGACACGATGCAGTTCGTCCAGCCCGACGTCGGCACGATCTGCATGGGCCTTGCCGCGTCGATGGGACAGTTCCTGCTGTGTGCCGGCGCGCAGGGCAAGCGGTACGCGCTCCCGCACGCGCGAATCATGATGCACCAGCCCTCCGGCGGAATCCGCGGGCAGGCGAGCGACATCGCGATCCAGGCCGAGCAGATGATCTACATCAAGCGCCTCATGGCGGAGCGCATCGCGTTCCACACGGGCCAGACGGTCGAACAGGTCGAGGCGGACTCCGATCGCGACCGGTGGTTCAAGCCCGAGGAGGCGCAGACCTACGGCATCATCGATCGGGTGCTCACCAATCGCGTCGAGATGCCAAACATCTGACGCCCCTTCGAGCTCGACGCTCGCGTCGGCGCGTCGCGTCTAACGGCCGACGAAGTCTTCGGTGACGTACAGCTGTCCGTCGGAACCACGCGCGGCGCCGACGCCGACGAAGTTGTACGCACCGTTCAACATGTTCGCGTTGTGCGGCCCCGAACCCTGGAACATGCCTTGCAGCTGCAGCGGCGAACCGCCCATGCCGACGTTCTCGCCGAGGGCGGTCCAGCCGTCGGCGATGCCGCTCGACAGGCTGCTCGAGTGGAAGATGTGACCCTGCGCCGCCATCTCGTCGGCGTGTTGTTGCGCCTTGGCCATGGCGTCGCCCTCGGTCGACAGCCCCGGAAGGCCGTTCGCGGCGCGATAGCCGTTGATCAGCGTCAGCATCTGCGACGCGTCCGATGCCCCGGCGCGACTCGCGGTGGGGCCGCTGGCCGGACGGGGCTGACACGCGGCCGAACCGAAAACGATTGCCGCAACGGCGAACGGGATGACGGCGCGCCGCAGCAAGGGCCTTCTGGTGGTCACGGCAACTCCTGGGGAGCGGGGCGGATGAGTTGCGGTCTTGTTACCAGCGTTGCGAACGCGTTACAAGAATGGTGCCTGACCTGCCGGTTTGTCAGGGCTTGGACGTAGGTGTTCCCGGCGGCAGCGTGGCCGGCGCCGCCGACGAGCCCGAATCGAGGCTGACGCTGCACCGGTCGGCCGCGAACCTCGTGACGTTGCCGCTCGCGGCGCGCACCCGGTCGAACTGCGAGCTGAAGTCGGGTGTGGGCCGGTTCGCGGCCGACGGGTCGAGCGCGGCCACCAGTTGCTGGGCCACGTCGACCAGCACCTTCATGTCGTTGTGGATCTCGCTCGGCGCGGCCCGCTCGAGCTGCTCGAGCCGGTTGACGCCCTGCTCCAATTGAGCCTTGGCCGAGCTCACGTCGGTGGGGTCGTAGCGGTCGAACACGTCGATCGGGTTGTCGCCCGCCCGCAGGCTCGTGCAAAAGGTGGTCGTGCTGCCACCCTCGCCCGACGACCACAGCAACAAGATGGCCGCCAGCAGCACGACGAGCCCGACTCCCGCGACGACCAAGGCTCGCTTCCCCGGCATCCGGCCAGTGTCACAGGTCGTCGGTAGGGTCGATGACGATGGTGGAGGAGAGGCGTCTTCGCGCGATGCCGCACGGTCCCGCGGCCACGCGCGCCCTCGCGGAAGTGATCGCCAAGGCCAAGCGCGGTGATCCGATGCGTCCGGTCAGCGTCGTCATGCCGTCGGGCCTCGCGGCCGTCACGGTGCGGCGCCGCCTCGCGGTCGACGCCCTCGTCGCGACCGAGCTCCTCACGCTGCCCGCGTTGGTGTCGCGCCTCGCGGCGCGATCGCTGGCCGCCGCGCGCGCCGTGCCGATCGGCGCGCTCGAGCAGAGGGCGCGGGTACGCGCCGTGCTCGGCCGTCACGGTGGCCGCCTCGCGCAGCTCGGTCACCAAGCCGCCACGCTCGCGCCGCTGGTCGACACCTTTCGTGAGCTGCGATCGCTGCGCGCTGGTGAGCTGGCCGCGCTGTCCGCGCAGAGCCCGCGTGCCGCCGAAGTGGTCGACCTCTTTCGTTCGTATCAGCGCGAGATCGCCGGGCGCGCCGACGAGCACGAGCAGCTGCTCGCCGCCATCGCTTCCGTGCGCGCCGACGACCGGCTGCTCGACGAGATCGGCGACGTCATCGTGCACCATCCCCGCCGTCTCGGCCCTGTGGAGCTCGATCTGCTGCGGGCGCTGTCCGAGCGCGATCGATTGTGGGCGATCGCGGACGTCGCCGTCGCGGCCGACCTCGAATCCGTGCTCGGCCCCCCGTTCGTCGATCCGGATCCGGCCGGCGCGCCGGCTTCCGGCGCTCCGCGAGTCGTGCGCGCGCCAGACCCGGCCGAGGAGGCGCGTGTCGCGGTGCGCCTGGTGGTCGAGGAGCTGCGCGCCGGTACACCGGCCGATTGCATCGCCGTCGTGTCGCGCGTGTCGAGCCCCTATGCGTTGCTCGTGCACGAGGAGCTCGAAGGCGCCGGCATCGCGCATCGGGCGCCGGGGCCGCTGCGGCTGGCCCAGAGCATCGCGGGCCGGGTGCTGCTCGGGCTGCTCGAGTGGCCCGCCAACGGCTACCGCCGAGACGAGCTGATGCGCCTGTTGCGCGCCGCTCCGATCCGCGATCCTGCGGGTGGGGGCACGCATCCCGACCGGTGGGATCGTCTCGCGCGCGGGGCTGGAGTCGTGAGCGGCCTCGAGCAGTGGCGCACGCGGCTCGAAGAAGCCAAGCGGGCTCGGCTCGAGCGCGTCACCGCGCCGCTGCAGGACGCCACGACACCGACGCTGCCGTTCGAGGGATCCGACGGGCACGGAGTTGCCGGCCGTCTCGCGGAGCTCGACGCGCTCGGTTCCTTCGTCGAACGGCTCGCGGCGGCCACCGATCCCGGCGACCGGCGCGGATGGCGGGCCCTCAGCCGGTGGGCCGAAGGAGTGCTCGTCCGCCACATCGGCAACGAGTCGCTCGCGTCGACGTGGTCGGAGCCCGAGCAGCGCGCACGCGCCGCGGTGATCGAGGTCGTGCGCGACCTCGGGCGGCTCGAGGGCATCGGCCCGGCCCCGGATGCCGACGAGTTCCGCCGCCTGCTCGCCCACGAGCTCGATCGACCCGCGGGCCGCGTCGGGCGGCTCGGCCACGGGGTGTTCGTCGGGCGGCTGGTCGACGCCGTCGGCGCCGACCTCGATGCAGTCATCGTGCTCGGTGCCGCGGAAGGCACGTTCCCGCCACGACCACACGACGATCCGCTGCTTCCCGAGCGCGAGCGGCTCGCGGCGGGGGGCGCGCTCCGTGCGAGGGGGCCGACATTCGAGGAGGAAGAACGCGACATCCGCGCCGTGCTCGCGAGCGCGACGCGCGCGGTCGTCACGTTCCCGGCCGCGGACCAGCGCAACCAGCGGGCGATGCAGCCGGCGGCGCTCGTGTTGCAGATGGCGGGCGAGCGCGTCGACGTCGAGTCGTTCGAATGGTGGTTGGCGAGCGGGCGGGCTCCGGCATCCCCACACGACTACGACGTGGCCGAGCTCGTGCGGGCCCGCGCCGCGGGCGTGCCGGTGGGCCAGCTACCCGTGGTGGGCGCGGCACAGCTGCAACGTGGACTGCTCGCCGCCGGTGCACGGGCTCGCGGCGAGTTCACGACGTGGTCGGGGTCGGTGGGTTCGTTCCCCGCGCTTGCCGACGATCTGGTCCATCCCCGTTCGCCGACAGGGCTGCAGCAGTGGGCAACGTGCCCGTTCTCGTACTTCCTGTCGCGCGTGCTGGGTCTGCGCGACCTCGAAGACCCCGGCGATGCCGAGACGATCACCCCAATGGATCGGGGCACGCTCGTCCACGCGATCCTCGAGCGGTTCTTCCGCGAGCGGCTCGGTCGCCGCCACGATTCGAAGTGGACTGCCGCGGACCATCTCGAGTTGCTTGCGGTGGCGGACGACTTCGAGGCGATCTTCCGGGCGCGAGGCCTCACCGGACGGCCGCTGCTGTGGCGAGCGGAGTGGGCAGCGCTGCGGCGTCACCTCGGTCGCATCCTCGAAGCCGACGGTCGCGACGAGCGGCTTGCGGGGGTCGCGCCGGTCGAGGTCGAGCTGGGCTTCGGTCACGACGGCGACGAGACGCCGCCGGTCCAGATCGAGCTCGGCAACGGTCGTCGCCTCAACTTCGGCGGCCGGGTCGACCGCATCGACCAGTCACCCGACGGCCGCAAGCTCGTCGTGCTCGACTACAAGACGGGCAGCGCGCGGCAGTACGGCGTGATCGACTCCGAACGCGCCGACCACGACATCGTGGCGCGCGGCACCCTGCTCCAGCTCCCGATCTACGCGCTCGCCGCTCAGGCCCAGTACCCGGAGGCGGAGCGGGTCGAGGCCTACTACTGGTTCGTCGGGCAGCGGGGCGCGATCGAGATGAAGGGCGGGGCGGTCGACGCCGCCGCCACCGCGCGTTTCGAGTCGGTCGTGCGCACGATCGTCGACGGGATCGAACAGGGGCTGTTCCCGGCGCGGCCGGGTGCCGACGACTGGCGTCCGGGTATCGGCGCCACCCACGCGAACTGCGTGTACTGCGAGTTCGACGGCCTCTGCTCGTCCACCCGCGGTGAGCAGTGGTTGCAGATCCGCACACGCGACGAGCTCGAGCCCTACGTGACGCTCGCGGAAGGCGAGACGGCATGACGCTGTTCGCCGACACCCTTCCCGTCGACCACGACTCCCGCGAGCGCATACGGACGGACCTCGACCGCAACCTCTTCGTCGAAGCGGGCGCCGGCACGGGCAAGACGCGGGTCCTGGTCGAGCGCGTCGTGCGTCTCGTTGCCAGCGCGCGCGTGTCGAACATCTCCCGCCTGGTGGCGATCACCTTCACCGAGGCGGCCGCGGCCGAGCTGCGCGACCGCATCCGTATCGCACTCGAGCGAGCAGCCCACGACCTCGACCTGCCCGACGACGAGCGGCTTCGTTGTGCCGAGGCGCGCGCACACATCGATCGGGCCACGATCACCACGCTCCACGGTTTCGCGCAGCGCATCCTCGCGGAGCACCCACTCGACGTCGGCCTCGCACCGGTGTTCGAGATCGACGACGACGTGCGGGCGCGCGTGCGCTTCGTCGAGCGCTGGACGCGCTTTCGTGACGAGCTGTTCGACGACGAGTCGGCCGCCACCGACCTGTTGCGCCTGCACGCCCTCGGTTTCTCGACCGACCGGCTGCGCGACGTGGCGCAGCTACTGCACCAACGATGGGATGCCTTGGTCGGAGTGTCGTTCCCCGTGCCGCCACCCCCCGCGATCGCCGTGCAGTCGATCGTCGAACCCGTGCGAGAGGCCGAGCAGGTGGCGGCGCCGCACTGGCATCGCAACGGCGACAAGCTCGTCGAGCTGGTCGACGAGTGGTCCGCGCTGGCGCAAGCGCTCGACGAGGCCGCGAAGGCCGATGACGCGCTCGAGGTGATCCGCGTGTTGGCCGGTACCCGCGTGTGGAAGCCGAGCTACCAGGGCAAGGCCGAGCTCTGGGGCGCCGACAAGCCCGTCGTGCTCGGGCACCTCGGTGCGGCGAACACGGCGCGGACCGAGCTGCTCGACGCGCTGCGCACCACGGTGCTGCAGCGGTTCATGCCGCGGCTTCAGGGTTTCACGCTCGCGGGCGTCGAGCAACGGCGGGCCGACGGCCGTCTCGAGTTCCACGATCTGCTCGTGCACGCCCGCGATCTGCTGCGCGCCGACACCGGCGTACGGGTCGCGCTCGCGAACCGCGTCGACGTGATCCTCATCGACGAGTTCCAGGACACTGATCCGCTGCAGCTCGACATCGCGTTCGCGCTCGCCGCGGATGATCCCGCGCAACCTCCGCCGCATTGGACGCAGGCGCGGCTTCGCCCCGGCAAGATCCTGCTCGTGGGCGACCCGAAACAGTCGATCTACCGGTTCCGCGGTGCGGACATCTCGCTGTGGAGCCGCACGAAGGCACTGTTCTCCGACGGGGTGGAGCAACTCGGCCAGAATTTCCGCACGGTCCCGCCCCTGCTCGAGTGGGTGAACCGCGTCTTTCGTGCGGTCATCGCGGAAGGGGAGGAGGGCGCGCAGCCCGCATACCACGACCTCGCGCCCTTCCGCCCGGAGGTGCGGGAAGGTCCCGCGGTGGTCGTGGTGGGCGAACCGCACGACGACGCGCGCGCCGCCGCGCTGCGCGAGCTCGAGGCCGACGACCTCGCGCGGCTGATCGTGGAGATGAAGGTCGGCCGCTGGGAGGTCGAAGACCTCACGGGCGGAGGCGGCTGTCGCCCCGCGCGGTTCGACGACATCGCGATCCTCGTGCCGACGCGCACGCCGCTCGCGCAGCTCGAGCGCGCGCTCGACGCGCGCGACGTTCCGTACCGCGTCGAGAGCCGCTCGCTCGTGTGGGCCACCGACGCCGTGCGCGAGCTACTGGCGATGTTGGCGGCGATCGACGACCCCGCCGACGACATCTCTGTCGTTGCGGCGCTTCGTGCGCCCGGGTTCGCCTGCTCCGACACCGACCTCGTCGAGTGGAGGCTGGCCGACGGCACGTGGGACCACCGTGTCGTGGCGCCGAGCGGTGTCGTCTTCGACCATCCGGTGGCGCGGGCCATGGCTGCCCTCGCGTCCTACCACCGAGCCCGATGGGATCTCCCCGTCGACCAGCTCGTGGAACGAGTGATCCGGGAGCGCCGCCTGATCGAGCTCACGTTCGCGTTGCGGCGTCCGCGCGACCACTGGCGCCGCCTGCGTTTCGTGCTCGACCAGGCGCGGGCGTTCGTCGAGGCCGGCGGCGCGTCGCTCGGTGACTTCGTGGCGTGGGCTCGGCTGCAGTCCGACGAGGGCGCCATGATCGTGGAGACGCCCGCCCCCGAGCCCGACGACGACGCCGTGCGGATCCTGACCATCCACGGCTCCAAGGGTCTCGAGTTCCCCGTCGTCGTGCTCGCCGGTCTCGCGTCGGCCGGTCGAGCCGTAGGGCCCTGGGTGTTGTACGGCGATGCGGGGCCCGAGGTCGCGATGGGGCCCGCCGGCGCGCGCTGCACCACGCCGGGGTACGACGAGCTCGCCGCCCGCCAAGGCAACGCCGATCTCCACGAGGCGCACCGCCTTCTGTACGTGGCGGCCACCCGCGCTCGTGACCATCTCGTCGTGGGCCTGCATCACTCGACGAGGGGGCAGAGCACACCCGCTCGCGATCTCTGGGCGGTCTGCCAAGACGCGGCGGTCGGATGGTGGAAGCCGGCGGAGTTCGGTGATCAACTCCCGCTCCCGGTCTCGGAGGGTGGTGGCGCATTCGTGCCTGCCAGCATCGAGCAGCGCGACGCTTGGCTCGTCGCGCACGACGCGGTGCTCGCACGCGCCGGGGCGCGGCGTGTCGTCGCGGCGACGGCGATGGCGCACCTCGACGAGCAGGTCGAGACGATGCCGCTCGACGACGGCGCGCCATCCGCGCTGCCGTCGACGATCTTTCGCGGCGGCACCGCGCTCGGACGGGCGGTGCACGCCGTGCTCGCCACGGTCGATCTCGATCGACCCGACGACGAGGAGATCGCGGCGCTGTCGGAGGCGCATGCCGCGGCCGAAGGCGTCACCCCACCGGTCGACGTCGAGCGCCGCGTGCGCGCCGCGCTCGGTGCGCCGTCGGTGGTGGCCGCCCGCGCCGCGTCCCGCCGGTGGCGCGAGCTGTACGTGTCTGCCCCCGTGGGCGACGGTGGCCGCCTCGTCGAGGGCTATCTCGACCTGCTCTACGAAGACGACGCGGGCGACCTCGTCGTGATCGACTACAAGACCGACGCCGATGTCGAGAGTGCGGTCGACCACTACCGGCTGCAGGCCGCGACGTACGCCCTCGCGCTGCAGATCGCGCTCGGCCGTCGCGTCGCCCGCGCCGCGTTCGTGTTCTGCCGTGCCCATGAGGCGATCGAGCGCGAGGTCGACGACCTCGATGCGGCGATCGCAGAGGTTCGAGCGCTGGTCGGCTAGCGCGCGGCCTCGGCCGCGGCACGCAGCGCCTTCACCGCGTGCTCGAGACCGTCGGCGTCGCGATACAGGGCGCTGCCCGCGACGATCACGTTCGCGCCGGCGCGCACGGCACCCACGACGGTGTCGACATCGAGCCCGCCATCGACCTCCACGTCGATCGAGTAGCCCGAGCGGTCGATGAGGGTGCGGATCTCGGCGATCTTCGGCTCCATCGTCGCGATGTACGCCTGACCGCCGAACCCGGGGTTCACGGTCATGACCAACACGAGGTCGACGAGATCGAGCACGTTCGCCACGGCGGTCACGGGCGTCGCGGGATTCAACGCCACCGCGG
>DASZHU010000048.1:0-3741 GCA_035937605.1 Acidimicrobiales bacterium
CCCGCCTCGGGCTCGCTGAACAGCTGACACCACAGCTCCTCGCCCCGCAGCATCGGTCCGAGGTACCGCGCCTGCTGGTCGCGCGTCGCGTGCTGCATCAGCGTGGGGCCGACCATGCCGTGCGCGACCGCGAAGATGCCGGCCGACACGCCCCACTTGCCTTGCTCCTCGGCGAAGATCGCTTCCTCGATCGGCTTGCCGCCTCGGCCGCCGAACGCCTTCGGCCACGAGATGCCCGCCCAACCGCCTTCGTGCAGCTGGCCCTGCCACCAGCGGCAGCGTTTGATGTACTCGGCGGCGTCGATGTGGCCGGAGAAGTGGCCCGCCGAGAAGTCGTCGGGCGACCCCTTCGGAATGGCATTCGCCTCGAGCCAGGACCGGGCTTCGGCGCGCAAGGCGGCCTCTTCGGGCGTGTCGTCGAAGTCCACTGCGGCCAGATTAGAACACGATTAGAACACGTTCTAGTTATGGCTGGTTGTCGACGAGCTCCCCGGCGACCTCGTTCTCGCTCACCGCGTCGCCGGTGCGGCCACGCGTGTACTGCGTGTGCACCGAGTGCAGGAATCGCTCGACACCTTCGATGACGCGCGCCGTGCGAAGCGAGGGGAACACGTCGAAGGCGTGCTCGGCGCCTTGCATCTCCGCGTACAACACCGGTGCGTCGGACGCCTCGCGCAGGAGCTCTACGAACTCGCGCGCGTCGCCGACCGGCACGAGCGTGTCGTTCGAGCCGTGGATCACGAAGAACGGCGGCGCGTCGGGGCGCACGAGGTCCATCGGCGATGCCTTGCGGAACGACTCGGGATCGTCCGCGATCGTCTTGCCCAAGACCACGGGCCCGAAGAACCGACGCACGGTCTGCTTGTGCCAGCGGCCGTGCCGGTTGGTCATGTCGTACACGCCGTAGAACGGCACGACCGCGCGTATGGAGGTGTCGACGCGCTCGAACCCGGCCTGGTACTCGGGATCGTTCGCCGTGAGCCCGACGAGCGCGGTCAGATGGCCCCCGGCCGAGCCTCCGGTCACGCAGAGGAAGTTCGGGTCCGCGCCGTGCTCTTCGGCATGCTCGCGGTACCACGCGATCGCCTTCTTGAGATCGATCAGGTGAGCCGGAAACTTGGCCCTCGGGCTGAGGCGGTAGTTCGCGTTGATGCCGACCCAGCCGTTCACGGCGAGGTGGTTGAGCAGCGGCACGCCCTGCTCGCGCTTGTCACCAAGCACCCAGCCACCGCCGTGGATCTGCAGCACGCCGGGCCGGCGGTCGCCGGGCCGGGCGTCGATGCTCTTGTACACGTCGAGCTTGACCTTCTTCGTGCCGTAGTCGGCGAAGGTGATGTTGCGAACGTGCGCGACCCCCTTGCGGTGCCGCATCAGGATCGGGAAGATCACGTGCCACCGCGGAAACCGCGGCGCGTCGTCGTCGATGTCGAGATCGGCGATCGCGCCCTGCATGACCACGACCGTGCGCCGCGACCACAGGATGATCACGACCAGACCCGCACAGGTGAACGCGGCCAAGGCGAGGGCGGCGACGCCTTCGGTGCCCCCGCCCGCTCCCTGGGACACGAAGTAGGCAACGCCCACGGCCTCCCAGAACAGGAGCCATGGCGCCAGTTCGATCGTGAGCCACGCGCTGAAGAAGCTGCCGATCAACAGCACGCGATCACGGCGCGGGAAGAACGCGTTGACGGTGGCCACGAATCCGACGATCGCCACGATGAGGAACGTTCTGCTCACACCGCCAGTCTGGTCGGCCGCCCCTGTGCGCCAAAACTGGAACCTGTTCTAGTCTCTGCTCGATGGCGTACAACATCGCCGACCTGTTCGAGCACACCGTCGATCGAGTGCCTGATCGCATGGCGCTGATCGTGGGCGACCATCACCTCACGTACCGGGAGCTCGAGGATCGAGCCAACCAGGTGGCACACCGGCTGGGTGCGCTCGGCGTGGGCGCCGGTGACCACGTTGGCATCTACGCCTACAACTGCGTGCCGTGGGTGGAGGCGATGCTCGCCTGCTTCAAGCTCCGCGCGGTTCCGATCAACATCAACTTCCGCTACGTGGAAGACGAGTTGGCGTACCTGCTGGACAACGCCGACTGCGTCGCGGTCGTCTACGACCCCGAGTTCGCCGATCGGCTCGAGGCCGTACGCGAGCGAGTACCGATCGTGAAGCACACGCTCCCGATCGACGCGTCGTGGGACCGAGCACGCGACGCCGAGATCGCGGCCCGCGACTTCGGGCCGCGATCCGGCGACGACTACTACATGCTCTACACGGGCGGCACCACGGGCATGCCGAAGGGCGTCGTGTGGCGGCAGGAGGACGTGTTCATGGCGCTCGGCCAGGGCATCGACGCCGTCACCGGACACAAGGTCGAGTCGGACACCGAGCTCGCCGACGCCGCCGCCGCCGGCTTTCCCCTCATCTCGTTCATGCTGCCGCCCCTCATGCACGGCGCATGTCAGTGGGGAATGCTCGGGATGATGTTCAAGGGCAACACCGTGATGCTCGCCGAGCGGTTCGACCCCGCAGGAGTGTGGGACGGCATCGCCCGTGAGAAGGCGAATGCGATCATGATCACGGGCGACGCGATGGGCCGTCCGCTCATCGAGGCTCTCGATGCCGAGCCCGAGCGTTGGGACACCAGCTCGATGCTCGCCGTGAGCTCGAGCGCAGCGCTGTTCTCTGCTCCAGTGAAGGATCGCTTCTTCAACCGGTTCCCCAACCTCGTGATCACCGACTCGATCGGGTCGTCCGAGGGCGGGTTCAACGGCATCGCACAGGTGCCCAAGGAAGGCACGGCGATGAAGGGCGGTCCGACCGTCAAGCCCGGGCCGGACACGGTCGTCGTCGACGACGAGCTGAACGTGCTGTCCCCCGGCAGCGCGATCGTCGGCAAGGTGGCCCGCGGCGGCAACATCCCGCTCGGCTACTACAAGGACGAGGAGAAGACGAAGGCCACGTTCGTCACCGCGAACGACGGCCGGCGCTACGTGGTGGCGGGCGACTTCGCACTGTGGGAAGACGACGGCACCATCACTCTGCTGGGACGCGGATCGATGTGCATCAACTCGGGAGGCGAGAAGATCTTCCCGGAAGAAGTCGAGTCCGCGCTGAAGTCGCACCCCGATGTGTTCGACGCGCTGGTCGTCGGCGCGACCGACGATCGCTGGGGCCAGCGGGTGGCCGCGGTCGTGCAACCGAGGCCCGGGCTGACCCCGACGCTCGAGGAGCTCGCGACGCACTGCCGCACGAAGATCGCCGGCTACAAGGTGCCGAGAGAGCTGCACCTCGTCGAAAGCATCTCGAGGTCACCGAGCGGCAAGCCGGACTACCCGTGGGCGCAGCAGCTCGTGGCGGCCGCGAACGCGCGCGCGTGAACATCCTGCTCGTCGTCTCCGACCAGGAGCGCGAGCGGTCGTGGCTTCCCCCGTCGGTGTCGCTGCCGTGGCGCGAGCGGCTGCTGTTCGAAGGTCTCGAGATGGCGAACCACTGGACGCACTCGTCCCCGTGCTCGCCCTCGCGGGCCACAATGATGACCGGGCAGTACGTGCCTCGACACGGCGTCGTCGACAACTGCATCTTCCCGCACCACGAATCGCTCGACACGGCGATACCGACCGTCGGCTCGGTGTTGCGCGACGCGGGCTGGCGGTCGAGCTACATCGGCAAGTGGCACCTCACCGTGGGCGCACACCCACCGATGGAGGCCTACGGGTACAGCGACTGGGAAGGCAA
>DASZHU010000049.1:0-2477 GCA_035937605.1 Acidimicrobiales bacterium
TCCTGCCCAAGATCCTGCGCAACGAGGTGGAGTTCGCGGTGGGCTACTCCGAGCCCAACGCAGGCTCCGACGCGGCCTCGATGCAGTTGAAGGCGACCCGTGACGGCGACGGCTGGCGTCTCAACGGCCAGAAGACGTGGACGACGTCCGCCCACTTCGCGGAGTGGTACTGGGTGGGTGCGCGCACGGACCCTGATGCGCCGAAGCACCACGGCATCACCCTCTTCCTCGTGCCGCTCGATCATCCGGGCATCACGATCAACGGCATCTGGACGATGGGCGACGAGCGCACGAACGACGTCTTCTTCGACGACGTGTTCGTCCACGACGACTACGTGGTCGGCGAGGTGAACCGTGGCTTCCAGTACATCTCGGAGGCGCTCGACCTCGAACGCTTCACGATGTTCACGCTCTCGCCGATAGAGCAACGCCTCGACGTGCTGACCGAGTACGTGCGCACGGCGACGCGCGACGACGAGCCGTTGAAGGATGATCCGATCGTTCGCCAGCGTTTGGCCCATCTCGCCACCGAGGTCGAGGTGGCCCGGGTGTTGGGGCTGCGGGTGGTGGCGCAGTCCATGAAGGGAGGGGCACCACCCACGACCGAGTCGTCCGAGTACAAGTTGTTCGCCACCGAGCTGTCGAAGCGACTCGCGAACGCGTCGATGGACATCGGAGGGGCCGGCGCGCAGCTGCGGGTCAAGACGCAGGAGGCACCGATGGAAGGCCGGGCCGAGTCGACGTACCGCTACACCGTGATCGACACGATCGGCGGCGGCGCCTCCGAGATCCAGAAGAACATCATCGCCCGCCGCAAGCTCGGCCTCCCGAAGAACTTCTGAAACGACTGAGCGATGAGACCGATGCTCGACGGGATCACGGTGCTGGATCTTGCGTCCGTCGGGCCGGCGGCGCGGGCGTCGCGCTGGCTCGCCGACTACGGCGCGCAAGTGGTGAAGGTGGGACCGAAAGATCCGGCACTGCAGATCGATCCGCCGTTCCACGCCTACAGCGCGCACCGCGGCATGACGCGAGCGCAGTTCGACATGAAGGCACCCGCGGATCTGGCCGCGTTCCTCGAGCTGGCCGCCGATGCCGACGTCATGATCGAGAGTTTCCGCCCGGGGGTCGTGGCGAAGCTCGGGATCGGCTACGACGACGTGCACCGGGTGAACCCGAGGATCGTGTACTGCTCGACGTCGGGGTACGGCCAGGAGGGCTCACGATCGCAGTGGGCGGGCCACGACCTGAACTACCTCGCGGTGACCGGTTTCCTCGCCACGACGCAGCCCCGAGGTGACGGCGGCCCTCCGATCCCCGGCGCGACCGTCGCCGACAGCGCCGGCGGAGGGATGCACGCCGTGATCGCGATACTCGCCGCGCTCGTGCGACGGGCCGCGACGGGAGAAGGCGCGTACCTCGACGTGTCGGTGGCCGATGGGGTGCTCGCGCTGATGGCCTTGCACATCGACGAGTACCTCGCGACGGGCGTGACGCCGCGCAACGTCCTCACGGGGCGGTATGCCTGCTACGACACCTACCAGACCGCGGACGGTGGATGGGTGGCCGTAGCCGCCATCGAACCTCGATTCTGGGCCAACCTCTGCCGCCTCCTCGGCCTGGAACGGTGGAGCGCGCAGCAGATCGACGACGCCGTGCAGGACCAGATACGCGCCGACCTCGCCGCCGCGTTCTCGACGAGGACGCGCGAGGAGTGGACTGGGTTGCTCGCCGCGCAGGACACGTGCGTCACACCGGTGCTCGACGTGGCGGAGGTCGAGTGCCGAACGGTCGACGCGTCGCTGCCCGACCACGGTTCCTTCCGGCAGATGGCACCGACGCTCGCAGGAACCGTCCGATGACCGCGCCGATCCCGGACGACGTCCTCGAGCTGATCGACGAGGTGCAGTACGAGGAGGCGGGCGAGTTCCCCGTCGAGCAGGGGTACATCTGGACCACCTGCTCGGCCGTGGAGAACGCCAATCCGTTGTTCTGGGATGCGTCGGCCGCGGCGGAGATCACCAGCGGCCCGATCGCGCCGCCGACGATGCTCTCGGTCTGGTTCCGGCCGCACAACTGGGCACCGTGGCGCTCGACGCCCGGTCTGCCCTTGCAGGTGCATTTCGACATGAAGGAGCGGCTCGAGCTGCCCGAAGCGATCATCTCGGAGAACACGATCGTGTTCCACCAACCGGTGCGCGTCGGCGACGTGATCACGTCGTGCCAGCGGTTGCGATCGGTCAGTGAGGAGAAGTCCACGAAGCTCGGCACCGGTCGCTTCTGGGTCATCGACGTCGAGTACCGGAACCAGCGCGACGAGCCCGTGGGCGTCGAGTCGTACACCGCGTTCGGCTACGTGAAGGCAGCGTCGTGAACCCAACGGCCGGAGAGAAGATCGCACCGCTGCGTTACGACGTGACCGCAACGACCATCGTGCTCGGCGCACTGGCGAGCCGCGACTGGCGGCCGATGCACCA
>DASZHU010000050.1:0-6852 GCA_035937605.1 Acidimicrobiales bacterium
GCCGCCTCGCTGCCGCCGCCGACCCAGATCGGGATGGGGCGCGCCGGCTTCGGGAAGCAGCGGATGTCGTCGAACGAGACGAACTCGCCGTGGAACGAGACCGGGTCGTCGCGCCACGCGACGCGCCACAGGTCGAGGATCTCGTCGAGGCGCCGGCCGCGATCGTGGAACCCATAGCCGAGCGCGTCGTACTCCGGCTCCGACCAGCCCACGCCGACACCGGCGACGAGCCGGCCCTGCGACAACGCGTCGATGCTCGCGAGGCTGTTGGCGAGTTCGAGCGGGTTGTGCATCGGCACGACGAGTACGCTCGTGCCCAGGCCGACGCGCGACGTGACGGCCGCCCCCCACGTGAGCGTCACCAACGCGTCGTAGAGATGCGGCGACGGATACGACTGCGCGGCCGGGTGCACGACGTGATCGCTGACCCAGATGTCCGCGAAGCCGAGCGACTCGGCGTGCCGGGCGGCCTGCGTGATCGCCTGCGGGCCCGCGACGTGACCGTACTGGGGTAGGTGGACTCCGACGAGCACCACGACTGTCTACCGGGTCTAGCCGCCGTAGCTCATGCGCGTGTCCTCCATTCGGAGCACCGCCGTGTCCTCCGCCTTCTGGAACGAGGCGTTGACGACCTCGCCGACGAACAGCGTGTGGCCGCCGACGACGACGGGGTTGCGCACCTCGCATTCGACGAACGCCACGGCCTGATCGAGCACCGGTGCACCGGTCACCGCACCGTCGCGAAACGGGAAGCCGTTCAGCGAGTGAGCATCGAGGTCGACCTCGACGGGCTTGGTGAACTTGCGTACGACGGCGCGGTCCTCCCGGTCGATCGTGCACACGGTGAAGACCCCGGCGGACGCGATGAGCTCGTGTGTGAACGCGTCCTTCTCGACACTCACCGCCACGAGCTTCGGATCGAAGCTGACCTGCGTGACCCAACTCGTCGTCATCGCGTTGCGCCGATCGCCATCACGGCTCCCGACCACGTAGAGACCCGACGGGAACGTCCACAGCAAGCGCCGGCGGAGCTTGTCGTACTCGTCGGGGTCGACCTCGGGCGGGAATGGTCCGACCGGCCCGGCACTCGCATTCGCCATCCGCCGACCGTACCGCCACCGGCGTCGGCGTCAGCTGGACGTGGTCGTGATGCCTCCACTGAAGACCGACGCGCAGCTCTGTGAGATGAACGCGCTCACTGCGGCAAAGCTCTGCGCGTGACGCGCCGCGATGCCGGCGAGGGCGGCCTTGTCGCTCTGGTTCGCGCTCGCGAACTCCTGGATCGCCGCGAGGTAGTCGTTCCATTGGTTGGCGATCGCCGCGGGCGGATGCAGTTGCTTGAACTCGTCCAGCGCCTGCTTCGCGTTGTTCGAGTCGCTCTGGATCGATGACGGGTTCAGATTGATGATCTGCTTGCAGAACGCGCCGGCGTCACCAGCGGCCGCCTCGCTGCTCGCGGCGGAGCTCCCCTGCGCCGCGCCGTTGGCGGTTGGAAGCTTTGTACCTCCTCCTCCACCGCACGCCGCGAGTGCGGCTACCGCCGCCATCATCGACAGGCCGGCCACCACTGTGCGCACTGGATCCCCCCTTTGCCCGAGGTCTCTCGGCGCCGTTCTAGCTCATCGCGTCCGTCGTCTCGATCAGTCGAGGTCCGCGGGAGGCCACGCGGGGTCCAGCTGGCGCAGGAACAGCGCGCAGCGCTCCTCTTCGTCGCGCTCGCCGATCGCGGCCGCGGCGCCCCGAAGCCCCTCCAGAGCACGCAGGAACCCGCGGTTGGCCTCGTGCGTCCAGCGCACGTACCCCGACCCTCGCCATCCGCTCGCACGCAGCCGATCGAGACCCCGGTGGTAGCCGGCGCGGAACGCGGCGTATGCCTCGACGTCGTCGCGTGCGGCTTGCCCGAGCCGCGCCCACGCGTCCAGGTCGCGCGGCCAGCGCGCCACCACGGCGGCGATCGCGTCGCGGTTGCCCAGCGCCTCCGCCAGCGCCGCACGCGCATCGGCGGGCTCCGGGTCGAGGACCGTCTCGGGGGGTCCGCTTCCGGACAGGCTGACGGGCCGCGGCTCTGTCATCGCCCGAAACCTACCGTTCGTTACGCTCTCGCGCTGATGCCCTCGACGTTGAGCGCTCTCACGTCCGACACGGTCGAGAAGCTCGCGGTGGGCATGCTCGTCGTGATCGCAGTGATTGCGGTGTTGATCATCCGCAGCAGCCTCAAGCTCGCATCGAAGCTCGTCGTGATCGTCGTACTCGGAAGTATCGGGGTCGCGCTGTTCCAGAACCGGGTCGAGCTGGGCAAGTGCAGCCAGACCTGCGAGTGCGCGATCTACGGCCACGACGTCTCGGTGCCACACCTCCCCTTCGCGTGCGACTACTGACCCGCCGCGACCGCCGCACGCACGAAGCCGGCGAACTCGCGGTGATGGCTGGCATGGGCACCGTGGCCTGCCCCGTCGATCACCAACGGCGTCGTGTGCAGCAGTCGGGCGAGCTCCTGCGCCGCCCATCGATGGTGCTCCTTCGACTCGGTGCTGTGGCCCACGAGCACCCGCGTCGTGATCGCGTCGAGGTCGTACGGCGCGCCCGTGCGCGCCGAGCGGAGCTCCGCGAGCAGGGCGGGCCCTTCCGCGCGACGGGCGTCCTTCGCACCGGCCGGTAGCTGTTCCCACCGTTCGTCGCCGATCATCCTGCGCATGAACCGCTCGGCGGCATCGCCCGCGGCCTCCGGCGACAGGTCGTCGCCGGCCGTCATCGCCTCACCACCTGCACTGCGCTTCGGCCACCACTCGACCCACGGCATCGGCGCCTCGTACGCACCGACGGCACGGATCAGATCCGGCTTCAGCTGCGCGGCGCCCAGAGCGATGATGCCGCCGAGGCTGTGGCCGACCACGACACAGTGGCGCCCATCGAGCACCTCGATCAGATCGTCGACGTGTCCGTCGATCGTGGGTGAACCCATCCCGACGCTCTTGCCGTAGCCGCGCCGGTCGTAGCGGATCGTGTGCAGGTCGCGCAGGTGTCCGGCGCACCGTGCGAAGCCGCTGCTGCGGTCCAACGACCCATGGACGAACACGACCATCGCGGCGCCATCGACCTCGTGCTCGACGACGAACAGGTCGGTGGCGATCAGCGATCCTTCGGCGTGAACGCGGCTTCGAGGCGATCGCGCTCACGGGCGTCGGCCAGCCCCACCCGGCGCCGGCGCTGCACTTCGGCCGAAGTCCGGGCGAGCAGCTGTCGCACCTCGCGCGCGAGACGATCCGGATCGACGGGCTTGTTGAGGTACTCGTCGGCGCCGAGTTCCCAGCACCACACCGCATCCTTGGTGTCGGTCTTGGCGGTCAAGACGAGCACTCGTGTGTCCGGCGCGAACCCGCGTTCGCGCCGCGCCCGCAACACCTCGAGACCGTCCACGTTCGGCATCATCAGGTCGAGGATCACGCAGTCGGGAGCGTCAACGGTTAGCGCGGTGATCGCCTCGGCGCCGTCGCACGCCTCCTGCACCGTGTAGCCCTCGTCGTGCAGCAGGTAGCCGAGCATCGCCCGCACACTCGCGTCGTCGTCCACGATCAGGACGGTCGGTGATGCGTCGTCGTCGCGAGCCACTCGCCGGAGGTTACCGGTCGCGGGGTTGGTCGCCCGGGGCGTCCTCGTCGAAGTCGAGCCGGCTACGGATCGGATGTCCTTCGGGCACCTCGACGATGACGATGCGCACGCCGTCGGGGTCCTCGATCCACATCTCACGCAGACCCCACGGCATCGTCGTTGGCTCGGTCACGAGCACGACGTCGCCCGTGGCCGCGAGCCGCTCGTGCTCCGCGTCGACGCTCGGCACCTGCAGCCACAACGTCATCGGCATGGGGTCGCGCCCCTTCGGCGGACTGGCGCAGTTGAGCTCGAGGAACCCTCCACCGAGGAACAGCACGACACCGGTGAGGCGACCGTCGACGCCGAACTCGCGGTACACCCGCAGACCCAGCACCTCCGTGTACCAACGACGGGAGCGATCGAAGTCGAGCGGCGACAGCAGCACCCGGCTCGACAGCACCTCCACGCCCCGCAACTTATGGCGCTCGACGATCTACGTTGCGGACCACATGGAGCTGCTGCTGATCCGCCACGCGTTACCGGTGCGAGTCGAAGGCGAGGGGGGCACGTCGGCCGACCCCGAGCTCGCCCCGCGGGGCCACGAGCAGGCCGAAGCGCTCGCGGAGTACCTGGCCGGCGAGCATGTCGACTCGCTGTACGTGAGCCCGCTGCGACGGGCGCGGCAGACGGCCGAACACGTCTCGGCCCGACTCGGGCTCGAGGCGATCGTCGACGACGAGCTCGCGGAGTTCGATCGGCACGCGCACTTCTACATCCCGATCGAGGAGCTCCGGGAAGAGAAGGACGAGCGCTGGGACGACCTCGTCGCGGGGCGGTGGGGCGTCGATGGCGAGGTTGACCCGCGAACGTTCATGGCCGTGGTGGTCGAGGCGATCGAGCGGGTCATCGCCGCGCATTCGGGCCAGACCGTCGCCATCGTGTGCCACGGCGGCGTCATCAACGCCTACTACGCCGACATGTTCAAGCTCGACTTCCCGATGTTCTTCGAGCCGGCGTACACGTCGATCTCACGCGTGCTCGCATCGAGCGCGGGGCACCGTCAGATGAAGTCAATCAACGAACACGCCCACGTGAGAACCCTGCTCTGAGCGGTCAGGAACGGGGGACCTTGCTCCAGGGGAGCTCCTTGTCGACGCGGACGTCGCCGGGCAACCCGAGGACGCGTTCGCCCAGGATGTTCCGCATGATCTCGGTGGTGCCGCCCTCGATCGAATTCGCGCGCATCCGGAGGAACGCCTGCTGCGCGTTGTTCCACAACATCGTGTGCTTCGGGCGCTCCATCGGATAGCCGTCGGGCTTCAGCATCCCTTCCGCGCCGAGCAGGTCGACGCAGAACGAGCTCACGTCCTTGTTGAAGTCGGCGGCCGCGGCCTTGCCGATCGATCCTTCCGGGCCGGGCGTGCCGACCGAGCGCAGCTGCTGGGCGCGGATGTTGGTGAGGCGGAGCACCTCGGCGCGGATCCAGAGCTTCATGAGCTCGTCCTTCATCGCGGGGTCGCTGTGGCCCTTCTGCTTCCAGATCTTGACCGCCTCGCCGATGAAGCCGCCGCCGCGCGGCGCGATCTGCCCGCCGATCGACACGCGCTCGTTCATCAGCGTGGTGAGCGACACGTGCCAGCCCTCGCCGATGTCGCCGAGGCGCTCGGTGTCGGGGATGCGAACGTCGGTGAAGAACACCTCGTTGAACTCGGCTTCGCCAGTGATCTGGTACAGCGGCTTCACCTCGACGCCCGGGGCGTGCATGTCGACGACGAAGTACGTCATGCCCTTGTGCTTCACGGCCTCGGAGTCGGTGCGGGCGATGAGCATCCCCCATCTCGCCAGGTGCGCGAGCGTGGTCCACACCTTCTGACCGTTGACGATCCACTCGTCGCCGTCGCGGATCGCGCGGGTCGAGAGCCCGGCCACGTCGCTCCCCGCGCCCGGCTCGCTGAAGAGCTGACACCACACCTCTTCGCCGGTGAACAACGGACGCAGGTAGCGGCGCCGCTGGTCGTCGCTGCCGTGCGTGACGATCGTGGGAGCGCCCATGCCGTACCCGATCGGGTTGCGTCCGTACGGGGTCGGCGTGCCGAGCTGCGCGAGCCGCTCGTTGACCACCTTCTGGAGCTTCGGGCTCATGCCGAGGCCGCCGAATCCATCGGGGAAGTGCACCCACGCCAGACCGAGGTCGTACTGCGCGCCGAGGAAGTCGACGGCCGACGTGGTCTTGGGGTCGTGCTCGGCCACGAGCCGGTCGATGAGCTCGTAGACGCGCTGCTCGTCGGGGCTGCTGACCGTGGCGGAGGGGGCGGTATCGAGGGCGCTCACGTCCGCGACCCTATATTGACCGCCCGGTCAAGTTGAAGTCTTCGACCAGAGGACCTCCTGCCCGGTCCGCTCGTTCTGCAACACGTCCGCCAGCGCGCGATGGTCGAAGCCGGGGAGACGGGACAACGACGTGAGCACACCGAACTGCTCGGCCGCGTCGATCGGCACGATGCAGCCGCGCTCGCCGCCGCCGTCGAACACCAAACGCACCCGGCTGTCCCACGGTCCCCTCGGGAGCGTGATCGCGCGCACCTCGCGCATCTCGTCCCAGGCCACCTCCTCGTACCGCCCGTCGGCCAGCCATCGCCTCAGGCCCCAGTCGTCCGCCTGGAGGTTGGCGGTCGTCGCCGCAGCCCGGCGCGACTCGCGTTCGCGGCGCGATCGGGCGAGCGCGAAGGCGAAGACCGCGAGCAGCACGAGGACGACGAGGAGGTCCATGGTCAGTTGAGCCGGGCTCGCAGCTTGATCGCCTCGCGCTCGACCTGCTCGACGAGCTTCGGCGCGTTCGCGGCGCGGGCGTGCTCCGCGAGCGCGTCGAGTTGCTTCGCGGCGTCGAGCAGGCGGCCGTCCGCCGCGAGCGCCGATGCCAGCTCCCGCCATTCGTCGAGCGGCGTATCGGGCACCATCACGCGCAACTCGAGCACGTCGATCAACGCCTTGCGGTCCCGCCGTGCGAGATGGATGCCCTTCAGGTTGGCCAGCAGCCGGCTGATGATCGCGCGCGTACCGAGAGGGCTCAGGTACGACTCGTCGAACGGCGCGTCGCCTTGGTGCTCGACGAAGAACGACCGGCACGCGGAGCGGTCGAGCCGCGTGCCGTTGAACGGGTCCGCGTACGCGTCCTCGTCGGTGGCGTCGCGCACGAGGAAGTGTCCAGGAAGCCCGATTCCCACGATCGGCACGTCGACCCTCCGACCCACCTCGATCGCG
>DASZHU010000051.1:0-2161 GCA_035937605.1 Acidimicrobiales bacterium
TGTTCGCCTCACACGGCGCGTCGATCGCCGTGGTCGACATCAACGACGATGGCGCGCGCGAGACGATCGACCTCGTCGAGCACGCCGGCCGCGCTGCGGTCGGGATCCATGCCGACGTGTCGCGCGTCGACGACTGCAACCGAATGGTCCGCGACGCCCACGCGGCGTTCGGCCGCGTCGACGTGCTCTACAACAACGCCGCCGTACAGATGTCCGGCCGGTTGGTCGAATGCTCCGAAGAGGACTGGGATCGCACGATCGCCACGAACCTCAACGCGGTGTTCTGGGCCTGCCGGGCCGCGCTGCCCGTGATGCTCGATGGCGGCCGAGGATCGATCATCAGCACCGCGTCGGTGCTCGGGCTGATCGGATCGGAGGGCTACGTCGCCTATGGCGCGGCCAAGGCCGGTCTGGTCGCGCTGACGCGGCAGATCGCGGTGGAGTACGGCCCGACAGTGCGGGCAAACGTCATCGCGCCCGGCTCGATTGACACGCCGCGCTTCCGCAAGGTCGCGGACGAGATGGACGACACCGAAGGCTTCCTCGCCGGGCTCACTCGTGTCATTCCCCTGCGACGGCTGGGCACGGCGGACGACGTGGCGGGCATCGCGCTCTTCCTGGCATCGGACCAGTCGTCGTACGTGTCCGGCGCGGTGATTCCGGCCGACGGCGGGTTGGCGGCACTGCGATGACCGTTCCGGTCGCGCTGGTGACCGGCGCCGCCTCGGGGCTGGGTGCCGCGATCGCGGATCGGCTTCGCACCGACGGCTACGACGTGGTCGGGCTCGATGTGGACGCGAGCGAGCCCTGGATCGAGCAGGCCGACGTGCGCGTGGACGCGGAGGTCGCCCGCGTCGTCGCGAGCGCGGCAGCGCACGGTCCGTTGACAGCGCTCGTGCTCAGCGCGGCCGTCGAGACCCGCGCTTCGGTGGTCGACTGCTCCGACGAGGACTGGCAGCGTGTCATCGACACCAACCTCAAGGGCCCGTTCCTGTGCATGCGCCACGTCGTGCCGCACATGGTGACGGCCGGAGGCGGGTCGATCGTGGCGATGGGTTCCACGCTCGGGTCGATCGTCGCGCCGCAGTTCCCGGCCTACTGCGCGGCGAAGTTCGGACTGACCAACCTGTGCAAGCAGGTCGCGATCGAGCACGCCGGCGACTCGGTGCGGGTCAACGTGCTCTCGCTCGGCCCGACCGACACGGGGCTGTTCGTGCGGCTCACCGACATGGCGCCCGACCCAGAGGCGGTCCGAGCTGGGGTGGCCGCCAACTTGCCGATGAAGCGGCTGGGCCGCGCGTCGGAGGTGTGCGGGGCGGTCTCGTTCTTGCTGTCCGACGCGGCGGCGTTCACGAGTGGCGCCGTGATCCCGCTCGACGGCGGGCTCGCCGCGAGGCGCCAATGATCGACGGCTTCCGGATTCTCGACGCGGACGCGCACGTGGTCGAGCCCGCGCACGTCTTTGCGCAGTGGGCGGCTCCCGGTGCCGGGCCCATCGACCTGCCGGCCGACACCCCGATGGTGCCATGCGGCGACTTCGAGCTGCTGACGGACCAGTTCGAGCACGGGTTCGACGCGCCGTCGTACCTGCGGGCCATGGACGCGCAGGGGATCGACGCGGTCGTGCTGTATCCCTCGATCGGGTTGTTCGTGCCGTTCCTGCCCGAGCTGTCGGCCGCCGCTTCGGCCGCCGCGTGTCGGTCGTACAACGACTGGTTGGCGTCGTACTGCGCAAGCGAACCGGCTCGGATGACCGGCGTCGCCCTCGTGCCCCTGGTCGACGTCGACCTCGCGGTCGCGGAGGCCTCGCACGCGAGCGAGCTCGGGCTCGTCGGTGTGCTGGCCCGTCCGAACCATCTGTACGGCCGCAACCTCGGTGACGCCGCGTACGACCCGTTGTGGGCTGCATGCGTCGAGCTCGGTCTGACGGTCTCGGTGCACGAAGGCCTCGGCCTGCGTGGTCCGACCATCGGGGCCGACCGGTTCACCGCGTTCGCGACGCAGCACGCGCTGTCACACCCGATGGAGCAGATGGCGGCGATGGCGTCGCTCGTGCTCGACGGCGCGCTCGAGCGCCATCCCGAATTGCGCGTCGCGTTCCTCGAGTCGGGCACCGGGTGGTTGCCCTACTGGCTCGCGCGCCTCGACGACCACATCGAGT
>DASZHU010000052.1:0-5517 GCA_035937605.1 Acidimicrobiales bacterium
ACGACCAGTCGAT
This sequence comes from Acidimicrobiales bacterium, assembly GCA_035937605.1. GTDB lineage: Bacteria > Actinomycetota > Acidimicrobiia > Acidimicrobiales > JACDCH01 > DASUCS01. The sequence continues at coordinate 14 of DASZHU010000052.1, forward strand.
GCCCGCGATCGACACGTTCTCGCCCGCGTTGCCGATCGCGACCGGATGTCCTTCGGCCTGCAGCCGGTCGACCACATCGGCCGACCACACGCACAGCGCCTGCCACACCCGCCCGTGGTGCTCACGCGAGTGCTGCCGGTCGCCGTCGACGCCCCGGTAGCCGACATTCGCCGACTCGATCGCGAGCTTCGGTACCCCGCCGTTCGATGCGAACAGTCCGGCGACCTGACCCTCGCTCCTGGGCGCACCGTGGCCGAGCGCGTGCAGCCCGCGGGCGACGTCGCTCAGGTGATGTCCGCTGTCGTGAACGGCGTGACGAAAAATCCAGTCCGCGTCGACCACCTCGTCACCGAGCTCCACGGTCGTGAGCCATTGCGCGGCATCGAGATCGGCGACCCGCGCGTCGAGCCTGGCGGCGTGCTCCTCGAGCAGATCCACTCCGGCTGCGAACGCGTTGGTGTACGGCGCGTCGTCGGAGCCCGCATCCGTCGGAGCCGGCACCTCGAGCCGGCCGAGCCGTTGCGTCGTCATCATCCGCACCAGCTCGTCGAGGCTCGCGACCACCACGGCGGCGTGGCCCGCGTACTCGGCGGCCGACCACACGGTCGGAGCCGGCCGTGTCGCGAGCACCGTCTCGTCCACGCCTGCGGCCGCCCACCGCCACCGCACCGCCATCGTGGCAAGCGATCGTCTGGCGTCGCGCCGGTCGTAGTGAGCGCCGTCGAAACGACACTCGGCGCACGTCTCGACCGTCAAGCGGTGGCGGCCTTCTTCAGCTCCTCGAGCGCCGCGGTCAATCCGTCGGCGAGTGACCAGACGTCGGAGATGAGGTCTTTGCACGCCACGAGGCCGAAGTCGAGCTGATCGAGGTAGCTCATCACCGTGATGTTGAGACCGGCACCATCGAAGATCGGGCCCATCGGGTAGTGGGCCACGACCCGAGCGCCGTTCGAATACAGCGGGAACGGAGGACCGGGCACGTTCGAGATCGTGACGTTGAACAGCGGACGATGACGATCGGCCAGATGCGAGCGTGAGTAGAAGCGGGCGGCGCGCCCAGCGAGCGCGGGCGCGGCGAACTCGGCCCAGTCGGTCAGCGAGTCCGCGCCGATCGCGTTGAGCTGGCTCTTGGCTTGTTGCGTGCCGTCGTGGATGACGTGCAACCGCTTGACGGGGTCGTCGACGTCGGTGGCCAGCGTGCACAACATCTGCGAGACCTGGTTCCCGAGCGTGCCCTGCTGCTCTTCGGTGCGCACCGACACGGGCACCATCGCCACGAGCGGCGCGTCGGGATGCTCCTGTCTCGACTCGAGGTAATGGCGCAGTGACCCCGCGCACACCGCCAGCACGACGTCGTTCACCGAGACGCCGAACGCGTTCTTCACCGTCTTTACGTCGGTGAGCGAGACCGACGTGAACGCGAAGCTGCGATGCGGTGTGATCGACACGTTGAACGACGTGCGCGGCGCGGCGAAGAACCCGGGAGGTGGTTCGACGTCCTGGTTCTGGTTGCGCTGCCGTGTTCTCAGCGCGGTCTGCGCGGTACGCCGCACGGTCTTGGCGAGGAGGAAGGGCTGGCGCGCCAACGAGTTCGCCGCGTAGCCGAGACGCTCGATCTCGGTCGGGATGCGATCGGGTACCCACTCCTCGTCGGGCGGCGGTGCCTCGTCGTCGGGCGCGAGCTGCAGCATCGCGACGGTGATCTCGTTGCCGGACACGCCGTCGATGGCCGCATGATGCACCTTCGTGAGCACGGCCATGTGGCCGTTGTCGAGGCCCTCGATGGCCCACGACTCCCACAGCGGCCGGCTGCGGTCCAGGTGGATGGTGACGAGGTGGGCGGCGAGGTCCGCCAGCTGGCGGTCGCCGCCCGGCGGCGGCACCGCGATGTGGCGCAAGTGGTAGTCGAGGTCGAAGTCAGGGTCCTCGATCCACAGCGGATGATGCAGACCCATCGGGATCTCCGCCAAGCGGCGACGGAACGGGGCCGCGAGGTGCAGCCGCGAGTCGTAGAACTCGCGCATCGAGTCCATGTCGAAGCCGCCCTCGACCGTCGACGGATCGAGGACCATGAGGCCGGCCACGTGCATGTATGCGGACGGCGTCTCCATGTAGAGGAACGTGGCGTCCATGCCGGTGAGACGTTGCATGGGTCCGAGTCTTCACAGCACGATCTCGCAGCGCAACCCCTTGGCATCGATGGCGCCGTCGCCGAGCCGCTCGACGTCACCCTGTAGCAGCCGTCGCGCGGTGTGCACGAGCGCGGCCGCGTCGAGCATGTCGTCCCACGCCGCCCCGGCGGGCGGCCCCTCGTTCACGGGTGCTACGACCGCGAGACGCTCGGCGCGTCCTTCACGTGCGCGCTTCGGCCACGCGCACGGCGCACCGCGGAGCAACGAGAAGCACAGCTCGGGATGAGCCTCGATGACGTGACGCTGTCGCGAAGGTGTCATCAGAGCATCGACCTCGCGAATCTTGGGCACGAGGTTGAACGCCTGCTTCGAGATGCCCGCGATCGCGAGCGCATCGCGGTACGTCGCGGCGCGCAGCATCGAACGAGGTGGCGCGGAGAAGACCGACGATCGGCGTGGCCCGAGGCGACGGCGCGCCTCGACATCGCACACACGCGGGCCGGTTTCGAGCAGCCCGATCGGCATGTCGACGGCCAGTGCGGCGGGGCGCAAGGCCAGCACCTCCGCGAAGGTCGCGCACACGCGCACCTCGGCGGGCCCGCGGTCGATGGGCGCGATCGCGACGGCCCAGCCGCCGCGGCACCCGTCGACGCCCGCTACGAAGTCGCCGCGCCGAACAGCTCGAGGCAGGGTCCGAGTCCTTCGATCTCGATGTCGTCGCGCCGGCGCTCCTGCCAGCGCTCGCGTGACAGCACGAAATGCAGCTGCCGATCGGCCTGGTCTCGACGAAGCTCGATGCTGTCGCCGTTCGGCTTGTAGCCCATGGCGCGCGTCACGCCGAGCGACGGGTGATTGTCGTGATACGCGGATGTGCAGGCGCGATCCGCGCCGAGCCCGGCGAACGCGAGGTGCAGGATCGCGGCGCGCATCTCCGTGCCGATGCCCTCACCCTGTCGTGTTCGGGTGAGCCAGGAGCCCGTCTTCACGGTCTTCGTGACCGCGAACTGCGAGCCGGTCAGGTCCTGAACGCCGAGCGGCTCGCCATCGACGACCACGGCCATCGGGCACGACCACTCGGTGGGTTGCCAGCTCGCCCGCGTGCGCCAGAGGAACTGCAGCGCGCCGCGCTCGAGCTCGCCCGGCGGCAGGTCGGTCCAGGGCATGCTGAACGGCATCGTGGCCGGATCGTGGATGCCCTTGCCGCCGAGCTCGGCCAGCGCCGCCACGAGATCGTCGTCGGGGTAACGCAGCTCGAGACGCGGCGTGTGCACGGTGAGATCGAACAGCGGCCAGTGACTCGTGCGCATGCCACGTTCTACTTTTCCGCGTCGAACGCGGGCACGCCGTTTTCCACGCGCAGCGTGCCGGGCACCCCCAGGAGATCGAGCTCGTCCTCCTCGAGCCCGGTCGCTCGCAAGGCCACCATCTCGCCCTTGTGGGCCCCGCTGATGATTGTGAGCTCAATCGCAAGCTCGTCACCGTCGGTCGTCGCATCGACCACGAGCGCGTCGTACACGCCGTCGGGCAATCGCAACACGGACGTCATGTCACCTCTTGGCGCCACACGAGTCCAATCGGATGACAGCACAAACGAACCCTTGGAGGTTTTCATGTACGACTTCGCTGTCGTTGCATTGCTGGCACTCGGTGTCGTGAAGGTCGTCGACTTTCTCGCCGACACAGTGAGCTCATTCAACCGAATGCGCTCGGTCCTGACGTTCCTCGGGGGACTAGGGGCCGTGTGGGCGTTGGACTACTCGCTGTTCGACCGGTTCGACATCGCGGTGCGCAACCGGTCGACCGGCATCTGGATGACCGGCTTCATGGTGTGCGGCGCGACGGTCGCGTGGCGGGCGATGTTCGCCTGGCTCACGCATGACCGGGCCGCCGGCGACGAGTCGCTCGGCGTGCACACCGGCCTGCGGCGCGCCGCCTAGGGCTGACGAGTGACGGCGTCGGCCGCGCCGGCGCCGTCACCCTCGTTGTCGATGCGGTCGGCCGGCGACAACGCCTCGGAACCCATCTTCCCGGGCGGCGTCGAGACCCTGGTGTCCCGCGGAGCGGCACTACAAGTCGTCGACACGCTTGAAGCCCTCACCCAGGGCGACCCCGGCCGTGCGGCCGAACGTGGCGAGACGGTCGAGCACGCGGCGCCGGAACCGCTCCCGCTGATCGGTCTCTTGGGCGGTGCCCACTTCGATGTGCATCGTCGAGCGGAGCTGCGAGCGGTGCTCGAGGAGCGCCGCCAGCTTCAGCTGCTCGTACCCGTCGACGTCCTCGACGTGATCGACCTCGTCGGCCTCCCACAGCAGAAGCGTCGACGGGCGCCAGTGCGCGAGGTCGTGCTCGGGATGGAAGTGCGGGTCGCGCGCCGCGACGATGCCTTCGACCGCGAGGTAGCCGGCGTGGCGATGATCGGGATGCAGCCGGTACCGGCGCCACGGGTCGTGGCCGAGCACGACATCAGGCCGGAGCTCACGGATGACGCGCGAGACCTGCGCGCGCTCGACGAGCCCGGACTGCAACTCGCCGTCGGTGTGCCCGAGGAACACCACCTGACCCGTCGCGCCGAGGGCCTTCGCCGCGGCGCGCTGCTCGTCCTGGCGGAGCGCGATGAGCTCGACCGTGTCGTCGTTCGGATCCCACGACCCCTTCGAGCCGTCGGTGCAGACGAGGTGGTGTACGACACTGCCGGCCGCGGCCCACTTGGCGAGCGTGGCGCCGCAACCGAACTCCACGTCGTCGGGATGGGCGGCGATCGCGAGCGCGGTTGCCGGCGCCGCGAGGTTCAGTTGCACGGCAGCTCGAGGTCGGCGGGCACGTCGACGTCCCAGCCGAGCCGCGGGTCGCGCAGCACGCGATAGGGGAGTTGCAGGCGGTCGGCCTCGTCGCGGTGGCGCGTGAACGAGCCGGGTCCGTACGCGAACCTGAAGTCGACGTGCGTCGGGATGCACAAGACGTTCGTGCCGTCGTCGTGACGGTCGGGAACCAACGTGATACCCGCGAAGCCGGTTACGCGTGAGAGGTCGTCGGCCAGCGGGAGGTCGCCGTGGGCGACCACCACCTCGATCGCGCCGTGCTCCTCGGCGAGGTGTGCCACGCCGTCCGTGACCGCGCCGTTGAGGCCGAGGCCCGGACGCCAGATCACGTCTGCGCCGTTGGCCCGCGCCCACGTGGCGACGTCGTCGTCGTCGCAGACGACCGACACGGGCAGCGCGTGGGCAGCCGCGACGACGCGCGTGGCCATCGTGCGGGCCAGCTCGGCGCGTTCGTGCTCGGACAACGCAGGCGCGAGCCTGACCTTCGCGTGCCGGAACGACTTCACCGGGACGAGCACATGGGTTCCCGCGATCCCGGCAGGCTACGTTGTCT
>DASZHU010000053.1:0-6534 GCA_035937605.1 Acidimicrobiales bacterium
CGGGAACTCCAGGCCCTTGGCCGCGTGCAGCGTCATCAACACGACAGAGGTGTCGTCCGCACCCTCAGGGAGCTCGTCCGTGTCGGCCACCAGGGAGACCTGCTCGAGGAAGTCGTTCACCGCGTCGAACTCCCGGGCCGAGCCGATGAGCTCGGCCAGGTTCTCGAGCCGACCCTCGGCCTCGATCGAGTGCTCGCCCTGGAGCTCGGCGACATAGCCGGTGCGATCGAGGATGGTCTCGAGCATCGGTCCGGGCCCGCCGTCGACGGACGCCACCAGCTCGTCGAGCAGCGCAAGGAAGTCGGCGATACCCCTGACGGCCGGACCCTTCACGCCGGCCTCGTCGGCTCGGCGCAGCGCGTCGATGAAGGCCACCCCGCGGGCGGCCGACCACGCGTCCAGCTTGCCGATCGTCGAATCGCCGACACCGCGCTTGGGCACGTTGATCACGCGCTTGATGCTCACCTCGTCGACCGGATTCACGACGGCGCGCAGGTAGGCAAGCGCGTCCTTGACCTCGCGTCGGTCGTAGAACCGCGTGCCGCCGACGACTTTGTACGGGATGCCGAGACGCATCAGTTGCTCTTCGATGACGCGGCTCATCGCGTTCGTGCGGTAGAAGACCGCCACGTCGCCCCAGCGCTCGCCCTCGTCGTGCAGCCGGCTGATCTCGTGCGCGACCCACTGCGACTCGTCGGCCTCGTCGTCCGCGTGGTAACGGACGATCGCCGTTCCCGCGCCCGAGTCGGTCCACAGCTCCTTCGGCTTGCGCCCAAAGTTGTTGGCGATCACCGCGTTGGCCGCGTCGAGAATCGTCTGCGTCGATCGGTAGTTCTGCTCGAGCACGATCACGGTGCAGTCGGGGAAGGCCTCTTCGAACTCGAGAATGTTGCGGATGTCCGCGCCGCGAAATGAATAGACCGACTGATCACTGTCGCCAACGACGCAGACGTTGCGGTGTTCCTTCGTGAGCTGGATGACGAGCTCGTTCTGCACGGTGTTGGTGTCCTGGTATTCGTCCACCAGCACGTGCTTGAACCGGCGGCGGTAGTGGTCGAGCACGTCCGGCTGCTGGCGGAACAAGGAGGCCGTGTTGGTCAGCAGATCGTCGAAGTCCATGGCTCCGGCCTTGCGTAAACGCTGCTGGTACTCCACGTACACGTCGGCGATCTTGCGCTCGAAGATCGCGCCGGCCCGCTCCCGGAACTGGTCGGCGAGCACGTAGTCGTTCTTCGCCATGCTGATCGACGCGTGCACCGATCGTGGCGGGAACTTCTTCGGGTCGAGGCCGAGGTCGCGGATCACGTACCCGACGAGCCGCACCGCGTCGGCCTGGTCGTAGATCGTGAAGCTCGACGGGAAGCCGAGGTTCGCGGCATCGCGCCGCAGGATCCGCACGCAGGCGGAGTGGAACGTGGACACCCACATCTTCTCGGCGACCGGACCGACGAGCGAGCCGACGCGGTGCTTCATCTCGGCCGCGGCCTTGTTGGTGAACGTGATCGCAAGGATCTCGAACGGGCTGATGCGGTGGTCTTGGATCAGATGCGCGATGCGGTGCGTGAGCACCCTCGTCTTGCCCGAGCCGGCTCCGGCCACGACCAGCAGCGGTCCGTCGTGATGGGTGACCGCCTCGCGCTGAATCGGGTTCAGAGAGGCGAGGATGTCGTCGGAATCGTCGGGCACGGTCCCCCGATCCTACGGCCGGGGTACGACGGATCCGGGGGTTAGGGTGTCTCGCCGTGCGGGTCCAGCAGCTCGAATCAACCGACGGATTCCTGCTGTTCGACCTCGACGGCGCGGAGCGGGCCGTCGGCATCGCCCGGCTCGCTCCGAAGGTGCTCCGCGACTCCGCGGAGATGCTGGCCCGCTCCGTCACGTACTCGTTCGCGTCGTTCGAGCTGCGCATCGGCGGCGCGTCCGCGGGTATCAACGCCAAGCCCGACGAGCGCGACGCCGCGTTGGCCAAGTTCGTCGACGAGGTGTCGCCGCTCACGGCGGACGGCGCACTCACGCTGCACGCTGGCACCGGCCTCGACGATGCTGATCTTGCGCCACTCGGCGGTGAGCCCCCGGACCCGACACTGCTCGTCCACGGCGCGCTCGCCGCCGCGACCGCGGTCCATGGCTCGCTCGACGGCGTCACTCTTGCCGTCGTCGGCATCGGGCCGATCGCAGAGTCAGCCAAGGTGGCGGCATCCGACCGCGGCGCGTCGGTCGTCGACGACGTCGGAGTCGATGCCAGCGCGGACGTCCTGCTCATAGCCGGCAAGGCGGGAATGCTCGATCACGAGGCTGCGGCGTCGGTGAAGGCGACGACGATCGCGCCACTCACGCCGTTGCCAGTCACCGCGAAGGCGTACGCCGCCCTGGCGCGCACCGGGATCGTCTATGTGCCCGACTTCATCGCGCTCGCGGCGCCCCTCCTCGCGGAGTTCGATCCGACATCGGTGAGCGAGCCAGTCGATCGCATCCGCGACGCGATGCAGTCACTCGCGAGCGAGGGCGCGAACGCCTGGCGCGCGGCGGTCGACCGGGCCGAGGCCTTCCTGGCGACGTGGCACGAGCCGCTCCCGTTCGGCCGTCCGCTCGCGTCCTGACCCGTCGTGGATCAGGTCAGGAGCTTGGAGCGGAACAGCTCGAGCACCTGATCGAGTGCGTCGCGCGTCGGCGTGCCCGGCTCGTCCTGCAGGTCCTCGGTGAGAACGGAGTGCGCAGCGGCGCGATGCCCGTACGGGTTGCCCTTGGACGAGTCGATGTCGACGCCCACGAACCGATCGCCGAGCTCCTCGCGCAGCCGCGCGAACCGCTCCGCGGGCACCACGCGGTCGCCGGTGAACCGAAGCCCGACCACCTTCAGGTCATCAGCCGCGCACTTCGACTTCACCTTCTCGAGGTCCGCATCCGACAGCCCGAGATCACGCTTACGGGCCGCACCGATCGGGAACGGGAGCGACGGTTGCGAGAGCACGGGCGCGAGCACGGGCGCGTCCGCGATCATCGCCAATGCGAATCCGCCGGTGAAGCACATGCCGACAGCCCCCACACCTGGTCCGCCGCACTCCTCGTGCAGCGAACGTGCGAGGGCGCGCAGCCACTCGATCACGGGCGACGTCTTGCCCGTTGCGAGGGCGTGGAAGTCGTGTGACACGCAGGCCGGCGCCATGCTGCTCAGCACGTACGGGATCGCGCTACGCATCCCCTTGCGGTACGGATCGCGTCCGGGCTCACCGAAGAGGTGTGGCAAGGCCACTGTGCACCCCAACGCCTCGACCTTCTTCGCGAACTCCACGACCTTCGGCGTGATGCCGGGCATCTCGGCGATGACCACGACCGCCGGACCGGAGCCGGACCGGAACACGTCGCGGGTCTTGCCGTCGAACGTGAAGCTTCGCCGGTCGAACCCTTGCAGCACGTCGTTGCCCATGAGCGGTGGAAGCTAGCTTCCAGTCCCGTGACGGACCCAAGGCGGTTCCGGTTCGGCGTGCAGTGCTCGTCACCTCCGAACCCCGGCCGTGAAGGTTGGGCCGAGCTGGCCCGCACGTGCGAAGACCTCGGCTACTCCACGCTCACGGTTGCCGATCACTTCGCCGACCAGCTCGCGCCGATGCCGGCGATCATGGCCGCCGCAGACGCAACCACGACACTGCGCGTGGGTGCATTGGTGATGTGTACCGACTTCACGCATCCCGTCGTGCTCGCGAAGGAAGCCGCGACGATCGATGTGCTGTCCGGCGGTCGCTTCGAGCTCGGTCTGGGTGCGGGCTGGATGACGACCGACTACGAGCAGTCGGGCATTAGATTCGATCGTGCACCCGTTCGCATCGAACGGATGAGCGAGGCCGTGCGGGTGATCGATCAGCTCTGGTCGAACGAGCCGTGCACCTTCGCGGGACAGCACTTCACGGTTTCGGGCCTCGAGGGCCGGCCGAAGCCGGTGCAACGCCCGCGCCCGCCGGTGTTGATCGGCGGCGGCGGGTGCAAGGTGCTCACGCTCGCAGCACAGTCGGCTGACATCGTCGGCCTCAACGTCGATCTTCGGCGCGGCGTCATCGATGCCGGCGCCGGACCGAACGCGACCGACGACGCTACCAACGAGAAGCTCGAATGGATCCGTGCCGCCGCAGGCCCGAGGATGGACGCCCTCGAATTGCACGTGCGCGTGCATCTGGTGGTGGTCACTGACGACCGTTCGGGCATGGCTGCCGCACTGGGCCCGGCGTTCGGCATGACCCCCGAGCAGTCCCTTCGGTCGCCACACGCGCTCGCCGGTACGGCCGAGCAGATCGCCGACGACCTGCTGGAGCGGCGCGAGCGGTGGGGCATCTCGTACATCGGTGTCGGCCTCGACGCGCTCCACAACCTGGCGCCCGTAGTTGCCAAACTGTCCGGTACGTGAAGAAGCCGTCGCTCACCCCGACCTCGTACCTCGTGCTCGGCCTCGTCGCCCGGCTCGGCGAGTGCACGTCCTATGACATGAAGCGCACGGTCTCGCATTCCATCGGCTACTTCTGGACCTTTCCCCACTCGCAGCTCTACGCTGAACCGGCCCGTCTCGCCGAGCTCGGCCTGTTGACCGAGGAGCAGGAGACCGGAGGCCGCAAGCGGCGCACCTACCGCCTCACGTCCGAAGGTCGGGCCGCCCTTCGGGACTGGTTGGCTGAGCCGACCGACGAACCGACCGAGATCCGCGACCTGGCGATACTGAAGCTCTTCTTCGGCAGTCAGGCCGCGCCGCAGCAGGTGCGCGACCTCGCGGAGCACGCCGCCGACGCGCATCGCCGGCGGCTGGCCGAGTACGAGGCCATCGCCGCGATCGACGGCATCGAGCTCCACGAACGCACCACGCTGGAGATGGGGCTGCGCTTCGAGCGCAACGCGATCAGCTATTGGGAGCAGGTCGCGAAGGACCTGTGAGCGGCCGGGCTACGGCCGGCTCGCGACCATCGACGTGTTCCAGTAGTAGATGCTCTCGTACTGGACCACGGTGCCCGAGTGGGGTGCGTGGATCATCTGGCCGCCACCCACGTACAGACCGACGTGCTCCATGCCGTTGAAGAAGATGAGGTCGCCCGGCTGCAGCGCGGACAACGGGATGTGCGTCGTGGCCGAATACTGCGCGCCCGTGTAGTGCGGAAGGCTGACGCCGCCGGCGCGCCACGCCCACATCGTCAGCCCCGAGCAGTCGAAACTGTCCGGTCCGGCGGCGCCCCATGCGTACGGCTTCCCGAGCTGGCGGCGCGCTTCGGCGATCGCCGCGCCGGCGCCACCCCGAACCCCGGGTACAGGACCGAAGTTCCCGCTGCCGCCACTGCTGCTTGCCGCGCTGCGGGCTCGTGCCTGCGCAGCCGCAGCTTCGTCGGCAGCCTTCTTGGCTTGCGCCTGCGCGACGAGCGTCGCGAGCTCGCCCTTGGCTTGCGCGAGCAGATCACGCTGTTGTGCGGCCGCGGATGCCGCGGCCGTCCTTCGATCGTTGAGGTCCTTCTGCTTCGCGGCAACCTTGGCCTGCGCGTCGTTCAGCTGCGCGATCTGTGCGGCGAGGTCTTGCTGCGTCGCCCGCAGCTGATCGACGAGTTGCTGACGGTTGCCGGACGCAGCGCTCAGGTAACCCTGGCGCTGACCGAGGTCGGTGAGGTCGGTGCTCGACGCGAGCGCCGCCGCGTGATCGTCGGTGCCGTGGACGTACGCGTCGATCGCGTACGTGCGGAGCTCGCTCAGGTGCTGGGCCTGCTCGGCCTTCGCGGCATCGACGCGCGCCTGCGCATCGGCCTCCTGTTGGTTGAGCCCGTCGAGCTCGACCTGCGCGCCGTTGGCCTGCTCGGCATAGCGCTCGATCGTGTGGTTGAGCTCGTCGACCTTGGCGGCGATGGCGTTGGCCTGCGCCTGCTTGTCGCCGATGGGATCAGCCGCCGCCGTCTGGGGTAGCACCGCTCCGACGGTGAGTGCGACTGTCGCGACGAAGAGTGCGAGCGCGCGCCCGCGCCGCCCGAGTGCTTCCACCATCGTGGGGAGACTGTAGCAAACACGCGACGAATGTTGCGAACGCGTGACAGTCGTGCCGGGATTGCCGGATTTGCTAGGGTTCAACCACCCGCCTCGTCGCTCAGCGGACCGGGATCCCTACTCCCACTCGATGGTACCCGGCGGCTTCGACGTGATGTCGTACGCAACGCGGTTGATGCCTGCCACTTCGTTGATGATGCGACTCGACAGCGTCTCGAGCAGATCGTGCGGAAGCCGCGCCCAGTCAGCCGTCATCGCATCCTCACTCGTGACCGCGCGGATGATGATCGGGTACGCGTACGTCCGCTCGTCGCCCATCACACCAACCGAACGGATATCGGGCAGCACCGCGAAGGCCTGCCAGATCTCGCGCTCGAGTTCTGCCTTCTTGATCTCCTCGCGCACGATCGCATCGGCGCGCTGGAGGATCGCGACCTTCTCGGGTGTGACCTCGCCGATGATGCGCACACCGAGACCAGGACCGGGGAACGGCTGACGCCACACGATCTCCTCGGGGAGTCCGAGCTCCTC
>DASZHU010000054.1:0-6236 GCA_035937605.1 Acidimicrobiales bacterium
AACAAGACGCGCTCACGTCGTCGCTGGGGCCACCGCCAGGCGTACGACGTCGTGGAAATCACCGGAATCTCGAGGGGCTGAGCACCGATGTCCAAGACCAAAGGCGGCGGCTCGACCCGCAACGGCCGTGACTCCCAGGCCCAGCGCCTCGGCGAGAAGGTGTTCGACGGCACGATCGTGCATGCCGGCGCCATCATCGTGCGCCAGCGGGGCACCCGCTTCCATCCCGGCGAGAACGTCGGCCGCGGCGGCGACGACACGCTCTTCGCGAAGGCCACCGGCTCGGTGAAGTTCGGCGAGCGCCGGGGCCGCAAAGTGGTCGACGTCCTCCCCACGAACTGACTTCTCGCGATTCGGACGTATCTGCCCACATCGGGTGGGTCATCTGGCCCATTTCGGTCGGGTGCTCTCGTCCGGGGGAAGGCGGTCGTTTACCATCGAACGCACGCTCCGTGGTGGGGGTGGAGTCGGCCGAGTCGGGTGTGGATGCCGGGAGTTTCGATGGCACGTGGGCAAGGGAGGAGTCAGCGCTTCCGCGGCGATCGTGGCTCCGCGCTCGTCGAGGCCGCCATCGCGCTGCCCTTCCTCGTGATCATGGTCTTCGGCATCGTCGAGCTCGGGTTCCTCTTTCGCTCGGCGTCAGTGGTCACCTCGTCGACTCGTAGCGGTGTGCGCCTCATGGCCGCGCAATACGGCAGCGCGACCACTTCGGGAAACCAAGCCAACGTGCTGACCGCCGTGCGCCAGACGGTGGAGAAGGACCTCAGCAATCGGGCCAGTGACGACACGCCCGCCGTGCTGTGGATCTACAAAGCCGATCCCTCCACCGGCCTCCCGCTCAACGGCGACTTCAGCAGCTGCAGCGCGCCGTGCATTCAGTACACGTGGACGGGTTCGCAGTTCGGTTCGCCCTCCGGCTCGTGGGCCGCACCCAACGTGTGCGGATCGAACCACGACACGGTCGGCGTGTTCGTCCGCATGACGCACTCGCCCATCGGCTTCAACAACTTCTTCGGCACCCTCACGATCAACGAGCACGCGGTGATGGCGCTCGAAGCGCCGAACCCCAACACGTGCCCGGTAGGCAGCTGACGATGACCGGCGCCACTCATCCGCGTGTACGGGGTGACGAAGGCGCGGTGCTGGTCGAGGCCGTCTTCGTGCTGCCCGTCTTCATCTTCATCGTGCTCGGGATCATCGAGTTCGGCCTGCTGTTCGCGGCCGAGTCCACCACGGCGTCGGCGACGAAGGACGGTGTCCGCTTCGGCTCCGCCAACTACGCGGTGTCGGGCAGCAACCAGGCCGCCGCCGATCAAGTTGCTGCCGCGGTCGCCCAGGACCTGAGCGCCCGCACCGGCTTCGACGCGCCGATCAAGCTGGTGATCTACAAAGCCGATAGCAGCGGGAACCCCACCGGGGGCTTCACCTCCTGTACCGCGAGCTGCTTCCGATACACGTGGGGCGGTTCGAGCTGGGTCGCCGACAACACGTCGCCCGGCTGGAACAATCCCCTCGCCTGTATCAACGTCGACCCCAATGATCCGAACGCCGGCCTCAACACGCTCGACAGCATCGGCGCCTACGTCGAGCTCAGGCACAACTTCGTCACCGGCGCGTTCGGTTCGTCGCAGGTGATCAAGGAGCACACCGTGAGCCGTCTCGAACCCCTCCCGTCTGGACAGTGCTGATGAAGACCGCTCCCAACGCGCACCGAGACGAGGGCGGTTTCGTCCTGCCCTGGCTCGCGCTCATGCTCATCGTGCTAGTGGCCATGGCCGGCTTCGGCGTCGATGTTTGGAACTGGTGGTACTCCGCGCAGAAGGTGCAGCGGGCCGCCGACGCCGGCGCGCTCGCCGGTGTACCCCTCATGCCCGATCTGAACGCGGCCACCGCCAAGGCGCAGCAGCTCGTGGTCCAGAACGGCTTCTCCAACGCGACGGCCGCTCAGGGAGCGAAGCAGAACCAACTGGTCGTGACGGTCAGCACCAACGTCTCCAACTACTTCACGTCGCTGCTGGGCGTCAGCACCACCAAGATCTCGCGATCAGCGACGGCGGAATACAACGCGCCGATACAGATGGGAAGCCCCGTCGGTCATCTCGGCAACGATCCGGAGAACGGCGCGACCGACCAGCACTGGCTGAACATCGGCGCTCCCGGCGTCGACAAGCAAACCGGTGATCGCTTCGCTGACTACGCGAACTGCAACACGGTCTCCGCGTACCAGTGCCCGAGCGGCACGAACCTCGAGTATCTCGACGGCACGTACGTCTACACGGTCGACATCCCGACGGTGCCCAGCGGTGGAGTCGACATCCAGGCCTACGATCCGGAGTACGCCGACGGCAACGCCAACGCCCAGTGCGACAATCAGTGGCTGTCGGGCGCGCAACTCACGACATTGCAGAATCAGAATGGCGGAGCGACCTATCCCGACGCGACGACTCGCTACGCCGGCGGGCGCACCAACTACTGCCCCGGAGACGACAACACCAATCTCGGTAGCACTGCCCAAGCGACGGCCTGGCTCGTACGCGACTCGAGCGTGTCGCAGTTCCAGGCCTTGCAGAACCCCGTCGTCTCGACGGGGGGGCCGTCCGCATCGGGCACAGGCCCGTGCGCGCACCAGTTCAAGGGATACGTGCCGAACAGCGGGACCTACTGGTTCGATCTTCTCGATACCACCAACGCCAACGGCCAGTACGACAGCGACTTCGCGAAGGCGTTCCATCGCTACTACACCCTCTGCCACGTGACGACGCCGGGCCGCTACTTCATCCAGGTGCGCGCCAGCGTGCCGTTCAGTGCCGCGCAACAGAACAATCCGACCTACCTCTCGAAGTCCGAGACCCCGCCGGAGGACACCAGCATCGGTGGGCAGAATCGCTACTCGGTGCGGGTCGCGAACACGGGTACCAATACCGTCACCCCCGGATCTGCGGCCTACGCCGTCACCCGCTTGCCCGTCTACACGAACACGACCGGCTCGTTCACCCCGAGCTTCTACCTCGCCCGCATGCTGCCCGGCGGCGGAACGGCGGGGCGCATCCTGGTGCTCGAGTTCTACGACATCGGTGACGTGAGCGGAGGAACGACCACGCTCACCGTGCAGCCTCCCGCGGGCTCATCGGCCACGTGCAGCCAGTGGACCTTCAACGGCAACAATGCGAACCCTCCTCCGTCGGGTTCCACGATCAGCGGGTGCTCCATGAGCGGGATCACCCCGAACAACTACCCGAATGGCAACAACGGTGTGCTGGTCGACGTGAGGATCCAGGTGCCAGGGTCGTACACCTGCAACGTCAGCGACCCGAACGCGTGCTGGTTCAAGATCCAGATGTCGTACACGAACGGCACGCAGGCCAACGACACGACCACCTGGGGTGCAAGCATAGGTGGCGATCCCGTTCGTCTCGTGAAGTAGTCGCGCAGGTCCAAAGGGCTGCGGCCCTAACGTGGCCCGACGATGTCGGGGTTCGTCGACGAATGCGGTCTGCACGTGAAAGCCGGTGACGGCGGCGCGGGCAGCGTCGCGTTCCGGCGCGAAGCGCATGTGCCGAAGGGCGGGCCCGACGGCGGCGACGGCGGCAACGGCGGCAACGTGTGGTTGCTCGCCGATCGCAACGTGGCGTCGTTGCTCGCGTTCCGAGACCATCCGCATCGGCGGGCCGCCTCCGGCGTGCACGGGCAGGGCAAGAAGAAGCACGGGCGCGGCGGCGGCGATCTCGTCGTGCCGGTGCCCGAGGGCACGATCGTGAAAGACGCCGAGGGCGCAACGCTCGCGGACCTCGTCCACGAAGGCGATCGTTATCTCGCAGCGGAAGGCGGCCGCGGTGGACGCGGCAACGCCCGCTTCCTCAGCAACCGCCGCCGCGCGCCTGCGTTCGCCGAGCAGGGCGAGGCGGGGGAAGAGCGGTGGCTTCGTCTCGAGCTCAAGCTGATGGCCGACGTCGCCCTCGTCGGCTTCCCCAACGTGGGCAAGTCCACGTTGATCTCGGTGATCTCCGCCGCGAAGCCGAAGATCGCCGATTACCCGTTCACCACGCTCGAGCCGTCGCTCGGCGTCGTGCGCGTCGACGAGACCACCGACTACGTCGTCGCCGACATCCCGGGCCTCATCGAAGGCGCGAGCGAGGGCAAGGGTCTCGGTCATCAGTTCCTGCGTCACGTCGAGCGGGCGCGTGTGCTGTGCGTGCTCGCTGATCTCGCGTGGGAGACCGCCGGGCTGCCCGCGCCCGCCAAGCAGGCCGAGGTGCTCCTGCGTGAGCTCGGCCGCTACGAGCCTGCGCTGTTGCACCGTCCCCGGTTGATCGTCGGGTCGCGCGCCGACATCGGCACCGCGGACGACTTCGTCGACCTCACGATCTCGAGCGCGACGCGCGCCGGCATCGACCAACTCGTCGGGCGGCTCGCGATGGAAGTGCAACGGGCGCGTGACGCGGTCGAGCCCGCCACCGCGTTCGTGGTGCACCGTCCGATGGCCCAGGGGTTCCACGTCGAGCCCGTCGGCGGATCCGACGGCGGAGGGTGGCGCGTGGTCGGGCGCCAAGCCGAGCGCGCGGTGGCGCTGTCCGATCTCACCAACCCCGACGCGCTGGCGTACGCGCAGCGCAGGCTCCAGAAGCTCGGCGTCGATCGCGCATTGGCGCGCGCCGGCGTGCGGGAGGGCGAGCTCGTGCGCATCGGCGGGCTCACGTTCGAGTACGAGCCCGACAACCACGTGCGCCGCGGATGATCGTCGTCGCCAAGATCGGCACCTCGTCGATCACCGACGAGGAAGGAACCGTGCGCGAAGGCGCGGTCACGTCGTTCTGCGCGCAGGTGGTGGAGGCGCGCGCCGCGGGACATTCCGTCGTCGCCGTCACATCGGGCGCGATCGCCGCGGGTCTGCCCGCGCTCGGGCTCGGGGGGGCGCGCCGGCCCCGCGACGCGGCGACGTTGCAGGCGGTGTCGGCGGTGGGGCAGAGCCGGCTGATGCGCGTGTACGACCGCACCTTCGCCGAGCTCGGCGTCGTGTCGGGCCAGGTGCTGCTCGCCCCGCTCGACTTCGGTGTGCGCCAGCAGTACCTGCACGCCCGCAGCACGATCCGCCGGCTGCTCGAGCTGGGCGTGGTGCCCGTCGTCAACGAGAACGACGCCATCGCCGACGACGAGATCCGCTTCGGCGACAACGACCGTCTCGCCGCGCTGGTCGCGCACCTCATCGATGCCGAGTTGCTCGTGCTGCTCACCGATGCACCGGGGTTGCTCACCGCCGACCCCCGACTCGACCCCTCGGCGTCGCTCATCGAGGAGATCGTCGAGATCGATCACACGCTCGAGGCGTTGGCGGGCGGCGCGGGCACGACGCGAGGGAGTGGCGGCATGGCGTCGAAGATCGCCGCCGCCAAGATCGCGGCGTGGTCGGGCGTGCGGGCCGTGATCGCGAGCGCGAAGCGCGACGGTGTGCTGATGGCCGCGGTTGCAGGTGAGCCGGGGGTCGGCACGATCGTGTTGCCGCGCGATCGTCGATTGCCGGCACGCAAGCTGTGGATCGCGTTCGCGGTGGGAGCGCGGGGTGTGGTGACCGTCGACGGCGGCGCGCGGCGCGCGCTGTGCGAAGGCGGCCGTTCGCTGCTGCCCGCGGGCGTGGTGTCAGTGTCGGGTCGGTTCGCATCCGATGATGCGGTCGAGCTCACCGGCCCCGACGGCAAGGTGTTCGCGAAAGGGCTCGTACGCGCGAGTGCAGATGTGCTGGCGTCAGTCGCGGGGCGTCGCACCGCCGACCTTCCCGAGGGCGTGCCCCACGAAGTCGTGCACCGCGACGACCTCGTCGTCCTCCCGTAGCTCGCGTCCCGTGCCCACCGGCGCCCGTTCGGCCACATTGGACCGTGGGCGACACGCGAGGTCGCCGGGCGCTCCAACAGTGCGCGGTGAAGAACTGAGGGGTCGGATGGCGACACGTTCTGTCGCGGCTCACGCCAAGAGTGCGCACGCGCCGCCGCGAGAGACTTGGAGGAAGCTCTTGGTTCCGAGGTTGCCGACGCGATGATGGAGTCACTGCCTCCTGTCGGTTGGGGCGACATCGCGACCCGCGCCGACCTCGATCGCTTCGCGACAGGGCTGCGCAGCGAGATGACGGAGCCCGGGAGCGAACTGCGAGTCGAGATGTCGGAGCTCAGGAGTGAACTGCGAGCTGAGATGGAAGGGCTACTGCCGAGGCTCGTTGCCGCCAATCTCGCGATGGCGATCGCAGT
>DASZHU010000055.1:0-2704 GCA_035937605.1 Acidimicrobiales bacterium
GTCGAGGGCGCGATCGGAAGACGCCAACCACGCCCCGAGAGCGATCGCGGGCACGAGCATCAGCGCGGCCGCGGCGGCGATGAAGCGGCGATTGATGTACACCGCGGCCGGGAACGTCTCGGTGAAGAAGCGGCCGAACGATTTGAGCGAAAAGGGCTCGCTGCCGTAGATCGCGGCGTTCGCCGCGGCGACGAGCGTCGTGAGGCGAGACGTGAGCCCGGCGTCGTCGTAGTAGGTGCGGGCGTGGGAGAGCTGCGCTGCGGTGCGCTGGTACAGCGCGAGGAGCTCGTCGACCTCCGCGGGCCCCAATGCTCGATGGCCCGAGTGACGGGCGCGGCTCGTGAGCTCTTCGAGCCGCCGCCACGCGCCGGCGTTGCGCACGATGAACCGGTCGAGATCCATCGCCCCTCACGAAATCCCATGCAGAGCGACACAGGTTTGTGGCGCTGTGCATGGGATTTGCCGGGGGAGAGTCCGGCGCGGGGCGGGTCGCGTCACGCTTGTACCGTAGGGGTTCGTGGCCGCAACAGCCGTGCGGGGTGTCGTCACCCCCGAAGCGGTCGTCCTCGAGTTCGAGACCGCGAGCGTCGCCTCGCGATCACTGGCCCAGGCAATCGACCTCGGCGTGCGGTTCGGTCTGCTGTACGCGCTCGCCATCGTCGCGGGACTCGCGAGCGCGGGGATCGGCACCACGCCGGCGATCGTGCTGCTCTTCGTGGGGATCTTCCTGCTGCTGTTCGGCTATCCCGCGATACTCGAGACGCGGTGGAACGGTCAGACCATCGGCAAGCGCGCGCTCGGCTTGCGCGTGGTCACGGTCGAAGGTGCTCCCGTTCGGTTTCGGCACTCCGCGATTCGCTCGATGCTGTCGATCGTCGACTTCCTCCTGCCGCCGCTCGGCGTGTCCGCGACGATCGTCTCGCTGCTGAACCGTCGCAACCAACGGCTCGGCGACGTGTTCGCGGGCACGGTCGTGCTGCGCGAACGCACCGGCGCCGCGATCCCGATTCCGGTCTCGTTCCCGCCGCTCCCTGGCTATGAGCTCTACGCCCGCAGCCTCGACGTGGGAGGGATCACGCCCGAGCAGTACGCGGTCGTTCGTTCCTTCCTCATCCGGGTAAACACGCTCACGCCCGGGGCACGTGCGCATCTCGCCGTTCGTCTCGCGAACGCGGTCGCCACGTCGATGCACCACACGCCGCCGGCCTCGGTGCACCCCGAGACCTTCCTCGTCTCCGTGGCCGCCGCCTACCAGCTGCGCCAAGGCGGGCCCCCGGTGCCGCTCCCGCCGTGGGTGTCGCAGTGGGGCGCACCCGCCACAATGGCGCGGTGACGTACCTCGACCACGCCGCCAGCACGCCCGTGCGGCCCGAGTCGGTCGCGGCGATGCTGCCGTTCCTCACCGAGCGCTTCGGCAACCCGAGCGGGGCGCACGCGATGGCTCGCGACGCCCGCAACGCGCTCGACGACGCGCGGATCACGCTGGCAGACGCGCTTGGTTGCGCGCCCGGAGAGATCGTCTTCACGAGCGGCGGTACCGAGGCCGACAACACGGTCGTGTATTCGGGGCTCGCCCGCGGAACGGTCGTGTGCTCGGCGATCGAGCACCACGCGGTGCTCGAGCCGGTTCAGCGCGGTGGCGGACGCGTCGTCCGCGTCACCCCGGCCGGCGTCGTCGACCTCGACGCGGTCGAGGCCGCGCTCGATCCGTCGGTCGCCGTGGTGTCGGTGATGTTGGCGAACAACGAGATCGGCACGATCCAACCGCTCGACGAGGTGGCCGAGATCGTGAGGGCTCGGGCGCCGCAGGCCGCGTTGCACACCGACGCCGTCCAGGCGTTTCCCTGGCTCGACGTCGCCGGCAAGGCCCAGGTCGCGGATCTCGTGTCGATCAGCGCGCACAAGTTCGGCGGCCCGAAGGGTGTCGGCGTAGTGGTCGTCCGCGATGGCACGCCGTTCTCGGCGCGCCAGGTGGGCGGGGGACAGGAGCGCGAGCGGCGTAGTGGAACGCAGAACGTCGGCGGCATCGTCGCGATGGCGGAGGCCGCCCGCCTCACCGTCGACGAGCGCAAGTCGGTGGTCGACCGCGTCACGGTCCTGCGTGATCGCCTGGCCGATGGGCTGATCGAGCGGGTGCCCGACACCATCGAGAGCGGCGACCGCTCCCGCAAGGTCGCCGGCAACTGCCACCTGTGCTTCGACGGCATCGAGAGCGAGGCGTTGCTGTTCATCCTCGAGCAGCACGGCGTGATGGCGTCGGCGGCCGCATCCTGCGCGAGCGGCGCGCAAGACCCGTCGCACGTGCTTGCCGCGCTCGGGTTCCCGCGTCATCTCGCGCAGGGTTCTCTTCGTCTCTCGCTCGGCACCACCACGGTCGACGACGACGTCGACACGGCGCTCGAAGTGATCCCTCCGGCCGTGGCCCGGTTACGGGAGCGCGGGTCGTGAAGGTCATGGTGGCAATGTCCGGCGGTGTCGACTCATCGGTCGCGGCTGCGCTGCTCCTCGACCAGGGCCACGACGTCACGGGCGTGACGTTGAAGCTCTGGGGCGGCGAGTCGGACACCGGCTGCTGCTCGGTGAGCGATGTCGACGACGCGCGGCGCGTCGCGCGCCTGCTGGGCATCGACCATCACGTGTTCAACTTCGGCGATCGGTTCGAGGCCGACGTCGTCGCGCCGTATGTCGCTGCTCACCGAGAGGG
>DASZHU010000056.1:0-3960 GCA_035937605.1 Acidimicrobiales bacterium
GCCCGTGAGTCGGCGAGCAGGTACTCGACGCCGTCTTCCTCGAACACCGCGTAGTCGATGTCCGGCCCGACGGCGATCGCGAGGTTCGACGGAAGGGTCCAGGGTGTTGTGGTCCACACGAGCAGGCGTCGTGCATCCTCGAGCTCGAACCACACGGTCACCGCGGGGTCCTGACGATCGCGGTACGAGTCGTCCAGGCGCGTCTCGAAGTTGGACAGCGGCGTCTCGCACTCCCAGCAGTAGGGGAGCACGCGGTATCCCTCGTACAACAGGCCCTTGTCGAACAGCTGCTTCTGCGCCCACATGACCGACTCCATGTAGGAGAGGTCCATCGTCTTGTAGTCGTTGTCCATGTCGACCCAGCGGGCGGATCGCGTCACGTAGTCGCGCCAGACGTCGGCCGTCGTACCGACGATCGAGCGACAGTGCGCGTTGAAGCGGTCGACGCCGTACTCCTCGATCGAGAGCCGCCCGGTGACGCCGAGCTCCTTCTCGGCCTGCATCTCGATGGGCAGGCCGTGACAGTCCCAGCCGAACCGGCGCTCGACGCGCTGGCCGCGCATGGTGCGAAAGCGCGGCACCGCGTCCTTCACGAAGCCGGTGAGCAAATGGCCGTAGTGGGGCAGGCCGTTGGCGAACGGGGGACCGTCGTAGAAGACGTACTCGTTGGTCGCGTCGCCAGGCCCCGAGCTCGGCGGGCGCTGGTCGACCGACTTCTCGAACGTGCGGTCCTTCTGCCAGGTCTCGATGATCGAGCGCTCGATGTCGGGGAACTTGGGGTGCTGATCGACGTCGGGATAGCGCTCGGCCGGCATCCGGTCAGGATATTGGCGCACTAGCGTGCACCCTTCATGCAATCGGCTCTGTACAGCGTGAACGACGACGGCTCCGTCGAGCTGCACGTCCACGCGCAACCGGGCGCGGGCCGGACGCAGATCACCGGTCGCCACGGCGACGCGCTGAAGATCCGCGTTGCGGTGCCCCCGGAGCACGGCCGGGCCAACGAGGCGCTCACGACGGTGATCGCCGACGCCTTCGGCGTCTCGGCCGGGTCGGTGTCGATCGTCAGCGGTGAGAAGAGCCGGACGAAGCGGTTCCGTGTGGCCGTCGACGATGTTGCTGCATTCGCCGACCGGCTCGACGAGCTCGTGGCCGCTGGGGCCAGCGGACCGGGGCCGGCCGACCGCGACAGATGGCGGCCGCCCCGAGGTTGAATCGGCTGTCCAACCCCCTTACACTCCAGCACCTTTTGGCGGCCCAGGGGAGGCAGCTATGCCCAGAGCAACAGGACGCGCAAGCGCGCCGCGCAAGGCGACCAAGTCAACTGCAGCCGCGAAGACCACCCGGAAGGCCGCGCCCGCGAAGAAGCAACCGGCGAAGAAGGCAGCCGCGAAGAAGGCCGTGGCCAAGAAGACGGTGCCCGCCAAGAAGGCCGCCGCGCCGACCAAGAAGGCACCAGTCGCGAAGAAGGCTGCTCCCGCCAAGCAGGCGGTCGCTCCAGTCAAGAAGGCACCGGCCGCGAAGAAGACGGCTCCCGCGCCACGGCCGGCGCCGGCGCCTGCGCCGGTCAAGAAGGCCGCCGCCGCAAAGAAACAAGCGCCGCCCGTCGCGAAGAAGCCCGTCGTGCCGAAGTCGCTCGGGCCGGTGATCCCGCCGACTCCGCTCGCGAAGAAGCCGGTCGCCCGGCGCGCCTCGGTGGTGCTCGACAAGTTCCTCCTCGCTCAGCAGGCCGCGTTGCTCGAGGAGCGCGCCACCTACACGCATCAAGCCGAGACGTTGCAGGCCGAGGCCGACGAGCTGGCCGCCGAGCGCGAGCCGGGTGACGTGCAGTTCGACGAGGAGTCGGGTGAAGGAGACACGCTTGCCGTCGAGCGTGAGCGCGACCTTGCACTGTCGTTCCAAGCGCGCGTTGCCGTCGACGAGATCGACGCCGCGCTCGAGAAGATCCTCGATGGCACGTATGGCGTGTGCGAGCAGTGCGGCACCAACATCCCGAAGGAGCGACTGCGCGCGATCCCGTACGCGGCGCTGTGCGTGAACTGCAAGAGCATGGGGTTGGGCCGGCGCTAGCTGCCCGCCAGCGCACTGGACTCGTCGCGGTCGTCGCGGCGGTCGTCATCGCGGTCGACCAGATCACCAAGTCGTGGGCGGTTCACGCGCTCGCGACCAAGGACATCGACCTCGTGTGGACGTTTCGCTTCCACCTCGCCCGAAATCGCGGCGCGGCCTTCAGCTTCGCCTTCAGCAGCGGTGGGGTGATCGCGATCGTCGCCATCGTCGTCGTGGTCGTGCTCATCCGGCTCGGCCGCAGCCTCGACTCCCTCGTCGGTGTTCTCAGCCTCGGGCTCGTGCTCGGTGGCGCCGTCGGCAACCTCGTCGATCGAGCGTTCCGCGATGCCCACGGTTTCCTCGGAGGCGCTGTGGTCGACTTCATCGACCCGCAATGGTGGCCCGTGTTCAACGTCGCGGATGCGGCCGTGAGCATCGGTGGTGTGCTCCTCGTGCTCACGGCGTCGCGCGACTGATGAGCACCGTGCCGTCCGCGCTCGACGGCGAGCGCGTCGACCGCGTCGTCGCGTTGCTGGTCGGCTGCACGCGCACCGAGGCGAGCACGCTCGTGGTCCGCGGTGCGGTGACCGTCGACGGCGTGCGGGTTGCGAAGGGATCGGTCCGGGTCGCCGAGGGCAGTGAGATCGAGATCGCCGCCGACGTCACGCGGGCCGCGCCTGTGCTGGTCGCTGACGCGAGGGTCTCGGTCGAGGCGGTGTACGAGGACCGCGACCTTGTGGTCGTCGACAAGCCCGCCGGGCTCGTCGTGCATCCCGGCAACGGCCACGCCGACGGCACGCTGGTGCACGGCCTGCTCGCGCGCTATCCGGAGATCGCGTCGGTGGGCGACCCGGCCCGGCCCGGCATCGTTCACCGCATCGACAAGGACACGTCGGGCCTGCTCGTCGTGGCTCGGTCGACCGGGGGGTACGCAGGCCTCGTGCCACAGATCGCGGCGCACGACGTGGTGCGCCGCTACCTCGCGCTCGTCTGGGGTGCATTCGACGCCCCGCGCGGCCTCGTCGATGCGCCGATCGGGCGGTCGGCGCGGACGCCGACCCGCATGGCGGTGTCCGCGACCGGACGCGACGCCCGTACGGCCTATGAGGTCGTCGATAGCTTCACCGAGCCTGCGGCCGTGACGCTGGTGCGCTGCACGCTCGACACCGGGCGCACCCACCAGATCCGGGTGCATCTCCAGACGATCGGGCATCCCGTCGTCGGGGATCGTCGCTACGGCGGGCACCGGGAACCGTTCAACGCGCTCGCCCGTTTCTTCCTGCACGCCGAACACCTCGAGCTGCGCCACCCGGTCACTGGGAGTCCACTGGTGTTCGATTCGCCGCTCCCGCCCGATCTCGACGCGCTCGTCAGTCAGCTGACGGCCACGGCTTCTCGCCCCGCGACATCGCCGCCACGTCCGCGAGCGTGAGCGCGTCGAGCAGCCGGCGCATCTCGTCGCTCACGCCGGCCCAGACCGCGAGCAGCACGCACTGACCCTCGTGGTCGCACGCGCCGTTCTGGTGGGGTTCACCGAAATCGCCCACCACGATGGGGCCGTCGACCGCGCTGACGATGTCGCCGAGCGTGATCACCCCCGGCTCACGGGCCAGCACGTAGCCGCCCCCGACGCCGCGCTTCGAGCGTACGATGCCGGCGCCCTTCAGCGCGAGAAGTATCTGCTCGAGATACGGCTGCGGCAGCCCGGTGCGCTCCGCGATGTCGCGCACCGAGGTCGGGCCGGCGCCGTCGCCGTGCAGCGCGAGCGACAGCAACGCGCGGCAGGCGTAGTCGCCTCGGGTCGAGACCTTCATGGCGAGTGAACGATAGAGCCGGACACACGGTCGGCGGCGGTGCGACCGGTAGGGTTGCCATCGAGCTGAAAGGATGGCAGTGGGCGACGAAGCAGCA
>DASZHU010000057.1:0-13038 GCA_035937605.1 Acidimicrobiales bacterium
CTCGGCCTCGGATTCCTGCTGCTCGTCTGCATGAGCCTGTCGCTCCACGTGTCGAAGCTCGAGACGCGCCTCGAGGTGCTGGCCGCCGAGATCGCGTTCCTCCGCGGCGTCCGCGACCCACAACCCCAGGACGATTGACCGCAGAGGGAATCGGAACGGTTTGAGCCCGGCACGCGGCTCCCGTCAACTGGGCGGCCGGGTGAATGGGAGGTCGAAGGGTGCCGGTTGTCGCGGTTTCGGAGCGCGCACGCGACGGCACCGGCGATGACGGGCACGAATGTGAAGCGCAACCCGGGCCTCTGACTGCATTCACGGAGGTCGGAACTGGATCGCGAGCTGCGCCGAATAGCCGTAGGGCTCGGCCCCGGGGTACGCGATCCAGGCCTGGAAGAACACCGGCTCGGCCTGGGCCTGCACCCCAACCACGGTGAAGCGCACCTGGCCCGCATCATCGGTCATCGCATCGACCGGCGTTTGCCCCTCGGGGTTTCCGTTCAGCGCGGCCAGGCCGGGTAGCAGCGCGTTCTGGTTGTACACAACCTGACCCATCGCGACCGGCACATCCGCCTCACGGATTGGCGCGCCCTGCAAGTCGGTCATTTGCGCCGTGATCGTCAACGATTGGCCGGTCAACACCGTGTGAGCGACAACCGCCGGGTCGAGCACGACCCGGTCACTGTGTCCGGCGACCGTTGTCGAGCGGCTGGCGGCGGCCGGCCCCTCAGTGAATGCTTGGACGGCAAAGGCGCGCGAGATCGGCACCATTGCCTCCGCGCTCGGCGCCAGTAGGCGCAGCCGTACGGTTTCGTGCGCTCGGATCGTGCGGCCGTCCGCGTCCGCGTGCGTATCCTCGACCTCCGCCCGCCAGAAGGCCGACGCCCGTCCTCCCCATTGCACCCGGAAGCGCGGCACGAGCTCGTGGTTCGATCGATTGTGCACGGCGACGACGAGTTCGCTGATCGTCTGCAGCTCGCCGGTCGACCGACTGCTCACCACCGTGATCGCCAGCGGATCCGGCGCGAGCAACGCCGCCGCCGTGCACGTCGTAGCCAACAGGGCCAAGACGATCGTGACCGAGCCTGCGAGTCGCGCCGACGACCGCGAGTTGGTGGAGGCACTGATCGAAGCTTGACCCGGGGCCGGCTCCCGCGTGGTCAGCGCCGCGACAATCACGATGGGCAGCAGCGTGAGGACGTAACTGGCGTAGCTGCGCGTCGGCAGGAACATGACCAGACCGACGAGCAGCGGCCAGACGCGCTTGAGTCGGTCGTACCGCGTGATAAACGCGGCGAGTGCGGCGCCATAGGCGCACAGCGCGGCCAACGTGTACGCGATCAGC
Organism: Acidimicrobiales bacterium; assembly: GCA_035937605.1. Lineage (GTDB taxonomy): Bacteria > Actinomycetota > Acidimicrobiia > Acidimicrobiales > JACDCH01 > DASUCS01. The sequence continues at coordinate 1,340 of DASZHU010000057.1, forward strand.
AGACCGCCCCCGTGGCCACTGATCAAGGAGATGCTCACGAGTCCTTGCCCATCCGCCACCAGGGGTTCGCGCAGCGGAGTGAGGACGCCGCTCCACCAATCCCGAAACCCCCACAGCAAGAACGGAAGATTGACGACCAGGAACACGCCCGCAGCGCGTGACCCGTAGGCTCGCAGCACCCCGAACGCGTCGTCGCCGCGACGACGCGCCTCGATGGCCACGCCGATCAACAAGAACGGTGCCAGGAACCAAGGGAGCTGCTTGATGGAGACGGCCGCGCCCAGCGCGAAAGGTCCGATCCACCGCGCCACCGACGTGTCGGCCTGATCGGCGTACCGGTCCCAACGCCACAGCGCGACAATCCCGAACGGCAACCACAGCGCGTCGGTGCCGCCGCCGATGACATAGTCGGCGAAAGGCCACAGCCCGAGGAGCAGCCCCGCAATCCAGCGGTGCGCCGGAGGCAGCAGACGCCACAGCAAGCCGCCGGTGATGAGCCACGCGCCGATGTCCACGACGTTCGCCAGTTGGGTCTTGAAGCCGAGCGAGACGAACGGCACGTACACCAGGAACGCACCCGCGGGGTAGCTGAGCGAGGTGACCAGGCTGCCGTCGAGCCGGTAGGTCCAGTCAACCGTTGGCACGTGGAACTGCGCGAGGGCGGGTTGCATCGTCGACGCGTAGGGGTTGCTACCGTGCCGAACCAGTTCGGCGCTGAACTGATTGAACGCCGCCGCGTCGGTGCCGTAGCCCGCCTGATGCGTGATGCTGTCGATGCTGTGGAACGCGACGGCGGTGGCGAGACCGACGAGCACGAGCAGCTGGCCGCTGGGCGAGAGCCCGTCAGGACGCGCGAGCGATACGCCGGTGGCGGCCAGGCCGCCGACCACCAATAGCGCGCCGAACGCGCCGCCGCCGGGCACGTCGGGGCCGGTCGCGGCCACGGCGTAGCCGACGATCACGAGCACGATGCTGACGGTCGCCCAGCCCGCGCGCGCGACCTCGCCGACCGGGGATGTCTCCTGCTCGTCGTCAGCCACCGACGGCCTGCTCACCGCGCGATCAGCGCGTCGGGCCGCTGCCGCGGCACCTTAGGGGTGCTGCAGCCGCCGGCGGGCGAACCGGGTGCCGACGATCAGCACGGCGCCCAGCAAGACCAACAGGTTCGCAACGGTGAACTCCGAGCCAACACCCTTGCCGGTGCGGGCGAGCCCCGCGGACGAAACCACCGTTGTGGTCGGCGCAGCCGAGGAGAAGAGTCCGAACGTCGGATCAGTCGAGAACGTGAACGTTGTCGACCCGACGGAGTTCGTCGAGCTGAGTTGGCTGACGGTGCCATCGGCGGTCAGCTCACCCACGACCAAGCTGGCGTCGATCCCCGGACCAGTCACGGTTACCGAGATCGGCGGCGTGAACGGTCCGGCGACCTTGTTGCCGTTCGCGTCGACGATCCGCACCGTGAACACGCACAACGGCGTCGCGCCCGGCGTGCCGATGCCGGTAGCGATCGTTGCGCCGTCCGTCGCGCCGGGATTCGTGATCTCGACGGTGCTCGGGGCGCTGAACGTGCCCGGACTCACAGTGACGGTCGCGGTGTAGCCGGGACAGACCGTCGCGCTGATCGACCCGCCGGCGTCCCGCATGGTCTCTGCCGCCAACACGCCGGCTGAGCCCGGCGATCCGGGTTGACCGGACGGTGGCTCCGGGCCGTACCCGCCCGTTTGCGCGCGTGCCGGCGACGCGAGCAGCAGCAACGCAACGCCCACCAACATTGTCGACCGGACCGTCCACCCCATGGGCGCGGAGCGTAGCCCGCGGCAGTGCGCGTTGCTTGACGTCAGCGCGGTCCGGCGGAGAGATACTCCTCCGACGCCAGCAAGATCGACGCGATGGTGTTGCTGGTCACGCCGCTCGAAAGCTCCTGCACGTACTCGGTGAGTCCCGACGGGTCGGGGTCGCGGCGGAGGTACGTCTTGAAGGCATCTTGCACCTTTCGGGCGAGATGGCTGGGGTCTGCGATGACAAGACGGGCGATGCTGGCGCGATCTGTCGCGCCGACGCCGAGCTGGCGCGTCAACGTCGCGCTCGTTGCGAGGCCCAGCGGCCCGCTCAGCAGGTCGGTCGCTACGGCGGCCACGAACTGGCCGGCGTCGTCGTGGGCTCGCACGTGTAGGTACTCGTCGGTGCTCGCGATCGCCACGTCCAACGCGTCGATGCCGGTCGTGGACCCGAGCAGCGTGACCGCCGACGTTGTCTCGGCCTGACTCGGAAGCCGGTGCAACAGCCGTTGATACTCGCCGTCCACGATCGCCTGGCTACGCTCGGGACTGTCCAGCAGTTCGAGCACCACGCTCTGCCAGTTGTCGGTGGCCGTGAGTTTCGCCTCATAGGTTGCGATCTCGTCCGCGGTCGGTGAGCGGTGCAGGAGATCGTCGAACAGGCGAGTGATGTACTGCGCAGGCGGGTGCGGACCGAAAGCCATCAACCGTCCGTCGGCCGTGCCAACGTAGATGCGCCCCTTCCCGGCCAAGGGCACGCTGAACCGGTTCTGCTGTCCAATCGCGCCGTGCCAGATCTCCACCAGATGACCTTGCCCGTCAGGCACGGGGCTGTAGGCGCGTAGCTCGCCGGCTCCGCTCGCGGTTGCTGCCGTTATCCACACCACGGCGGAGCCGCTGTTCTCGCCGTCGGATGTGACCAACGGTGAGCCCGCGCCGTAGGCGCCGAAGAACTCCGACGATCCAACTGCGACCAGACGCGTCGCTGCGCCGTCGTGCACGACGCGCAACGCCCGCAACGGACCGAACAGATCTGCCGCGTACAGGTAGCCGCCGTCGCCCGGCCAATACGCAAAGCGGGTGTAGAGGCCGTGGCCCGAGATGCCGTCGGTGAAGGGTCCGGCCTCGGCGATCGCAGTGTCGGCCTCCCGACCGCGACCGCCGAGGCTGTCGCGGTTGAGCAGATAGACGAACCCGGCTTTCGATCCGACCACGAGCAGATGTGGCGCGGCGGGCGACCCGAACGAATCCGGCAAGACCGTCGGCGCCGAGGAGCCGAAGTCGAGATCACCGATGTTGAGGTCATCGGCGTTCGCGGGGGCAAAGTAATCAGTCGCCTTCAAATCGCCGCCGACGACGCTGACGCGGACGACGCTGTTGCCCAACGCGTCCGGCCCGGAACCGCCCGGGCCGACGGGCGGCCCGACACCGTTGCCGGTGGCGAGCAGGATCTGGTTGGGGCCGTCGGAGGTGAGCAGCCCGCCCGACTGCCAGATGGAGGCGAGCTCGCCGCGGGGTCCGGCCTCGGCCGTCCAGGCCACCTGCGCGTGCGGGTCGGCCACGTCGACGCCGATCAACACCCCGCGCGCCGGGGCGTGGTCACAGAACGCCCCGAAGGCGGCATAGACCCGTGACCCCAACAGCAACAGCCCCGGACGCTGCTGCTCGATCGTGGGATCGAAGCGCGCTGACGGATCGTTCGTGAACTGGCCGGCGAAAATGACCGGCCACGAGGGGAGCTCTTGACCGGTGCGAGCGTCGACAGCGTGCAGCGCCCACTGCGCCGACGCCGGGTTCGTGCCGTCCCAGGTGCGCACCGTGAAGTACACCGTGCCGGTCGTGCGATCAACGACGGGGGTGCCGGTTATGCCGACTTGCGGGTCGACCTGGCCCGTGCAGTCCAAGGTGGCGGACGGCTCGGGAGTCCCGAGATCGCTGCGCTGCCACCGCACCTGGCCGGTATCGGCGTCGAGACCATAGAGCTGGTCCGCTTCGGTCGCGACCACGACGACGTCGCCGACAAGCAGCGGACGGGCGTAGATCTGCCCGTCCAGTTGCGACGCGAAGATCTGGCCGAACTGCGGGCTATGCAGCGCGGTCGGCGCCAGCGTCGGCTGCCCCGGATCCCAGCTGTCGACGACAGGAAGGGGCGCGGCCGACGCACCCGACGGCGGGGTCGGCGTGGTGGCGCGTGTGGCGGTGTGCGCGAACGGCGACACCACAGCCCCGACGACGAGGATCGCCAGTATCAAACCCGTGATCGGACCAATTCGGCGCATCGCGTGGCTGAGCCATTGACCGCTCACGGCGTGAGCAATCCCGTCGTGGCAGTGATGAGCGCAAGGCCGGCCATGAGCGCGGCCGACAACGCCAGCACGACTTGGAACGACAGCGGCTTGAGCTTCTCGGCCACCAGGACAAGGAGCGGGAACGCCAACAACAGTCGTCGCGGCGTGATGCCCTGCGCGCTGCCCAGCACATTCGGCAACAGAACGACCACTGCGAAGATGAGCCAAGCCTTGGGCAGCCGGCTGTTGTAGATCGCGAGGCCGGACACCGCGACGAACACGATGCACAATGTGCTCACACTCGCGTTCAGATCACTGAAGGGATGTTCCACAAAGGCGCGCAACTGAGCGAACGGATGAGTGATCGACAGCGATTGGTGCCAGCCGTCCCATTCGGCCCGGAACCACGCGTCGGCGACGCCGGTGTGGGCCCAGAGGTACGCGAAGTACGCCGCGATTCCGGCCGGTGCGAGCAACGGTGCCGCCACGCTCCTCCATTCGCGCCGTTGACGGATCGCCACCCACGACGTCCATCCGCACACCACCATCAACGCGGCCATGTCGGCGCGGGTTGCCGTAGCCAGCGCCGCGGCCAGGCCTGCCAGCGCCCAACGGCGATCGGCCAGCAGCGCGAGGCACGCCAACGCCAACGTGATCGCGAGACCTTCGGTGTAGGCCCACGAAAACACGAACGCGCCGGGAAAGAACGCGAGGAGCAGGGCTGCTCGATCGGCAGTTTCGGCGCTTGCGAATCGGCGCACGAGGAACCACAGCAGCACCGTGGCGACCAGGCCGAGCACAAGGTTCATTGCCGTGCCGGCGACCACGTCCGAGATCCCGGTGATCGCCGCAGCCGATCGGATCAGCAGCGGGAACAGCGGGAAGAAGGCGGCTCGATTGTGGAGGTCGCCGGTCGTTGGCAGTACCCGCTCGTAGCCGTGTTGTGCGATGGCGACGTACCAGGCCGCATCCCAACGACTCAGAGCGTCCCCAACGCCGGCCCCGCGCGGCAGCGCGCTGCCCCCAGCAGTGACTCCCAGGAGCACCATGGTCCACACGACCGCCCGCGACGCCGCGTAGATGGCGACCGGTCGCAGCATCGTCGTCCTCGTACGCCGGTGTGTCGGCTGCGGCGGCGCTTCGTTGTCATGCGGTGCCGCCGCCCGGTGGTCAGGCACTGTCGGCGCACGGTAGTCGGCCTTCATGAGCTCGCCCGCCGGTACAACCAAAACGCGAAACGCGCGGCTACGCCGGGTAGTCGCCGACGTCGAGGTCCGCCATGTACACCGGCCAGTCGACCGTCGCCTCGCCGATCTTGCGCATCAGCGACTTTGAGTCGGCCGGCTCGAGCGCGACCTCGGTGGCGCAGCAGCCGAAGTAGAAGATCGCGTGTGTCGGGCAGCCGCGCTCGCCTGCGACGAGCTCGAACCGAACCTTCATCGCCATGTGCCACACCGACCACTGGAGGATGTCGAGACCCACGTCGTCGTCGGTGACAGGGCGAAGGCCGTCGGATCCGGGAATCGGCTCAGGTGTCTCGGCTGCGACGTCACTTTCGCGCGGCGACGAGCGCAGCCGTCGCGAGCGCGACGAGACCCAGTCCGTCATCCACGTCGACACTGGGTTCTTGACGCGCGAACCGTCCGCATAGGGTCCAGGCATGAGGATCCGAGACGCGGCTCGCCGGCCGCCGGCGCGCGTCGCGATCGTCACGTTCGTGCTCCTCGTCGCGGCGACGAGCGCGTGGAACCTCGCGTCGCCCCCCGGAAGCGGCCCCGACGAGGCCCCGCACGTCGTGCGCGCGGCCAGCCTCGCTCGAGGGCAGCTCGTCGGCGACACCGACCCAGTCGAAGGGGGCGGTAGCCGCATCGTGCAGGTGCCGGCCGTGATCGATGTGCTCAACTTCCTCCCGGCCTGCTGGAAGGGTCACAGCGAGATCGACGCCGGGTGCGCGCCCGCGTTCCTCGGTACCACGACGATCATCGACGCGCGCACGCCGGCCGGTGCGGCGCCGCCTCTCTACTACGCGATCCCGGCGATCGCGTTGAAGATCAAGGCGTCGAGCGCCGGCGCGTACCTCGCGCGCGAGCTGTCGATCCTGGTCTGCGCGGCGCTGATCGCGTCAGCGGTCGGGCTCACGAGGCTCGTCGGCTCGCGGCCGTTCCTCACCGCGGCGCTGTTCGTGAGCCTCACGCCGACCACGCTTTTCATCAGCTCGGTGGTGAACCCGAGCGCGCTCGAGATCGCGTCGGCACTCCTGTTGTGGGTCGCGGTGTTGCTGCTCGCGACGGAGCCGTTGTCGTCGCCGCATCGCACGACGCTCACATGGGCCTCTGCGGTCGCCGCAAGCACGTTCGTGCTGTCTCGCCAGCTCTCGCCGTTGTGGCTCGCGCTCGTGGCCATCACGTTCCTCGTGCTGGCCGGGGGCCGAAAGGCGTGGGCGGTCGTGTCGACGCGCCCGGGCGCAGTCGCAAGCGCGGTCGTCGCAGTCACGGGCCTCGCCGCGCTCGTGTGGCTCAAGGTCGAGGCGCCGCTGAAGAGTCAGAATGGCCTGGCGCGTGACATCTCGACGAGCAAGGCGCTCGCCAGCGCCGCGGGCAACGTCGGTTACGTGTACCAGACCGCGGTGACGGGAATCGGCTGGCTCGACTTCCGCATCCCGCAGGGCCCGTTGCTCGCGTACACGATCGCGGCCGGCACGCTGCTGCTCGTCGGCATCGCCGCGGCCGGCCGCCGGTTGCGCATCGCGATCGCGATCATGGCGCTCGCCACCGTGGTGCTCCCGATCCTCATCGAGGCGTCGCAGTACTCCCGGCTCGGCCAGACATGGCAGGGGCGCTACAGCTGGCCGCTCGCGATCGGCGTGCTGCTCATGTGCGGACTGGCCCTCGACCGATCCGGGCTCGGCGCTCATCGCAGCGTGCGCAGCCTGGTTCGGTTCGTGATCGGTTTGGTCGCGTTCGCGAACCTGTTGACCTTCTACTTCGCGCTGCGCCGGTACGAGGTGGGCGTGCGCGGTGGGGTGTGGTTCCTCGGTGACGCCGGCTGGGATCCACCGCTGCCCGCGAGCGCGGTGCTCGTGCTCGGGCTCGCGACCGTGACGGCGGTGTTCGTGCTCGCCGATCGCCTCGTTCTACGGTTGTTCGGCTCCACCGCCTTTCCGGAGACCGAACCTGTGAGCGCTGCCGAATGAAGAAGACGCGACCCGGGGTCGTCTCGGTGGTCGTCATCGACTACGACGGCGCACACGACACGATCGCGTGCCTCGAGGGGCTCGCGGCGCTCGACTGGCCTCGCGAGCGCCTCGAGGTCGTCGTCGTGGAGACCGGCACGGCGGAAGCGGCCGCCGCCATCGATGCCGCGCACCCGTGGGCCAACGTCGTGGTCGCCGGGGCGAACCTCGGCTTCGCCGGCGGTTGCAACCGGGGCGTGGCCGAGTCCTCCGGCGAGTACGTCGCGCTGCTCAACAACGACGCTCGACCGCATGCGCAGTGGTTGTCCACCGCGGTCAGCGCGCTCGACGGTGATCCCAGCATCGGCTGCGTCGCGAGCAAGGTGCTCGATTGGGACGGGCAGCTGATCGACTTCGTCGCGGCCGCAGCGGCGTTCTACGGCCACGGCTTCAAGCTCCACGTCGGCGAGGCCGACTCGCTGCTGTACGACAACGACGCCGACGTGCTCTTCGCCAGCGGCGCGGCCGCCGTCATGCGCACCGACGTGTTCCGGTCGGTCGGTGGCTTCGACGACCGGTACTTCATGTTCTTCGAAGACGTGGATCTCGGTTGGCGGCTGTGGCTGCTCGGCTACCGCGTCCGGTATCTCGCCGCGTCGATCGTCTACCACCGCCATCACTCGACGGTCGGCCGGTTCGGCTCGTGGCGCGAGCACTACCTCCTCGAGCGCAACGCGCTGTTCACGATCTTCAAGAACTACGACGACGAGAATCTGCGCACGGTGCTGCCCGCCGCGCTCGCGCTGGCCGTGCGCCGAGGTGTCGTCCTCGGGGGCGCCGATTCGAGCGCACTCGACCTCGAGCGGGTGCCACCCGTTCCCGACGAGCCGAGCGACCAGCAGGTGTCGAAGCAGTTGCTCGCCCCGGTGTACGCCGTCGACGCGTTCGTCGACGCGCTTCCGAGCCTGCGGCGCGCCCGTGACGAGTTGCAGGCGCATCGCAAGCGGACGGATCAGGAGATCGTGCGGCTGTTCCGGCTGCCGCTGCACCCGAACATCGGCGAGCCCCGCTTCGTGGAGGGGTTCAACGGCACGGTGGCGGCCCTCGACGTCGACGACGTCTTCACGTCGCGTCGCAAGATCGTGATCGCGACGGGCGACGTGCTGCGGCCGCAGATGGCAGGCCCGGCGATCCGCGCGTGGCAGCTGGCCCTCGCGCTCTCGCGCGAACACGACGTGCGGCTCGTCACCACGCAGACCCAGGAGTGCGAGCTGTCGCACCCGGACTTCGCCGTCGAGCGGGCCGCGCCGGACGACATCATCCGCTTGGAGGAGTGGTGCGACGTCTTCATCTTCCAGGGCTTCCTCATGTACCAGCACCCGATCCTGCGGGTGTCCAACAAGGTGATCGTCGCCGACGTGTACGACCCGTTCCACCTCGAACAGCTCGAGCAGGCACGCGACCTGGGTGAGCAACGGCGGCGAGAGGTCGTCCGGTCGTCGACCGACGTGCTCAACGAGCAGCTGGCCCGCGGCGACTTCTTCATGTGCGCGAGCGACAAGCAGCGCGACTTCTGGCTGGGTCAGCTCGCCGCGGTCGGTCGCGTCAACCCGTTGAACTACGACGAGAGCGAGAGCCTCGAGTCGCTCATCACCGTCGTGCCGTTCGGCGTCGGCGACACGCCGCCGCTGAAGACCGCACCGGCGATCAAGGGCGTCGTGCCCGGCATCGGCCCCGACGACAAGGTGATCCTCTGGGGCGGCGGCATCTACAACTGGTTCGACCCGCTCACGCTGTTGCGGGCCGTCGACAAGCTGCGGCGCCGCCTGCCCGACGTACGCCTCTACTTCCTCGGCATGCGCCACCCGAACCCCGACGTGCCCGAGATGCGCATGGCGGTCGAGACGCTCGAGCTCGCCGACGGCCTCGGCCTCACCGGCACCGCCGCCTTCTTCAACGAGGGGTGGGTCGCTTATGACGACCGCCAGAACTACCTCCTCGAAGCCGACATCGGCGTGAGCACGCACCTCGATCATGTCGAGACCGCGTTCTCGTTCCGTACCCGCATCCTCGACTACTTCTGGGCCTCGCTCCCGGTCGTCGCCACCGGGGGCGACGCGCTCGCGGCGCTGATCGACGCCGAGGGCGCGGGCATCACGGTCCCGCCCGGCGACGTCGACGCGCTGGAAGATGCATTGTTCCGGCTGCTCGACGACGCGACGTTGTCGGCATCGTGCCGCGCCGCGTCGGGCCGGCTCGGCGCCAAGATGCGCTGGTCCGAGGCCGTGCAGCCTCTCGTCGAGTTCTGCCGCGCCCCGCGCCGCGCTCCCGATCTGCTCGACCCTTCCGTTGCCGAAGCGATCCTCGCCCCGACGGCGGCGAGCGCGCACCGGCGCATGGGCTGGCGCCAGGACCTTCGCATCGTGCAAGCACTCATGTCCGAGGGCGGACCATCGCTCGTCGTGAAGAAGGCGCTCGGTCGGGTGCAACGCCGGCGCGCCCCCCGGCCGTGACCCTCACCTTGCATCGAATCGGTCCATAGCGGCGCGAATCGGACGCCGGAACGAACGAAACCGGCCTCGCGGATCCCTTTTTCTGGCTTTGGCGGTAACACTGCCGACCGGTACTAGGGCGTGAAGGATCGGATGGAACTGGTGACGAAGCAGCGCGTCGGGGCAGGCGCGGCGTCGCTGGCGCTCGCCCTCGTGCTCCTCGCGTCGATGATCGTCGCCGCACCGGCCGGAGCGGAGGAGAGCCACCCCGTGCTCGTGACCTTCACGACGGCGTCGGCCGCACAGCAGGCTGTGATGGCCGCGGGGGGAGGCCGGTTCGTCGCGCCCACGATCGTCAGCTTCCAGGCGACCACCACCGAGCTCGACGCGCTCGGCGCGCAGGCCGGCGTGATCGCGGTCGAGCCGGATCTCGACTACCACGCCACCGCGCTGTCGACGACGCCGAACGACCCGTGTCTCGTCTCGGCTGCGAACTGCTCGGGCATCGACGCGTGGCAGTTCGGGGAGATCGGCATCGCCGACCTCTGGGCCCGCACCCACGGTGCGTCCGTCACGATCGCCATCGTCGACGGCGGGGTCGACCAGTCGGTCGCCGACCTGCAGCCGAAGCTCGCCGGCCCGGAGATCGACCTCAGCACGAGCCACGACGGCCCGTCGGACCACGGCACCACGGTCGCCGCCCTCGCCGCGGCGGCAACCGACAACGCACTGGGCTCCGCGGGCATCGCCTGGGACAGCCGCATCCTGTCGATCAAGGTGCTCGACAAGACCGGTACCGGCAAGCTGTCGTCGGTCGCCGCCGGCGTCGTGCGCGCCACGGATCTCGGGGCGCGTGTCATCAACTTGTCACTCAGCGGCCAGAACACGACCGCGCTCGCAACCGCGGTGCAGTACGCGCTCGATCGCGGCGTCGTCGTGGTGGCCGCCGCGGGCAACGACGGAACCGACAAGCCGGTGGTGAGTGTGAATGGCGTGAACGTCGATGGCGGCTATCCGGCTCGGTACCCGGGTGTGATCGGGGTCGGCGCGAGCGCGCCGGGCCACACCGTGGCGCCGTTCTCCGACTTCGGCTCGTGGGTCGACGTGTACGCGCCGGGTACCGACCTGCCCGCGCCCGTTGTCGGTGGCGCGCTCGCCAAGTTCTCCGGAACGTCGGCGGCCGCACCGATCGTGTCGGGCGTCGCCGCGCTGCTGGTGTCGGCCGATCCCGCGCTGCAGTCGGCCGACGTCGCGCAGGCGTTGCAGGCGTCGGGCGCCGCGCTCACCGGTCGGCTGGGAGCCGTCGAGGTCGACGCCAGCGCGCTCGCGAGCCAGGACGCGCTGTTCCCGCCCGCGCCGAACAGTCCCGTCGGCGTGGTCGACGGGGTCGGCCCCTACCCCGGCGGCGCCGTGCTCACCGGCTGGACGATCGATCCCAACACCGTCGCCTCGCTCGACGTCCACACGTACGTCGATGGTCACTTCGCCGCGCTCACCCACGCCGGCGACGCCCGTCCCGATGTGGCCCTCGCCCGGCCCGGCTTCGGCCCCGCGCACGGCTTCACGGTGTCGCTCGCGCTCGCGGTCGGAACGCACTCCGTGTGCACGTACGGCATCAATCAAGGCGCGGGGGTGAACGCGCTCATCGGTTGCGTGCCGGTCGTCGTCACCGGGCTTCCGTTCGGTGCCGTCGATGGCACCGCGCGCACCGCGGACATCGCAACGTTGACCGGATGGGTGATCGATCCCTCGACGATCGGCCAGGCGCAGGTGCAGCTCGTCGTCGACGGCATCCCGGCGGCTCCGGCGTTCGCCGCGGTCGTACGGCCCGACGTGCTCGCCGCCTACCCGTGGTTCGGTGCCGCTCACGGCTACCGCATCGACACCGTCGTGTCGTCCGGTCCGCACACGATCTGCGTGCTCGGATTGACCGCAACCGCGTCACGCTCGGTCGGGTTGGGCTGCCGCT
>DASZHU010000058.1:0-4064 GCA_035937605.1 Acidimicrobiales bacterium
AGCCATTCCACCTCGAGGACGAACTTGGCCCGCGCGACTGCACGCACGGCCAGAAGGGGTGCACGTCGTGCACGCGTGCCTGCCCGCGCTTTCGGTCGTGGGAACCCGAGGCCGACGAGCACCTCTTCGGGCGCGTGCGCCGGCCCGACGAAGACTCCGGCATCTACCAGGACATCGTGCTCGCCCGCGCGAGCGACGACCACATCCATGACATCGGCCAGGACGGTGGCTTCGTGTCGGCGATGCTCATCTGGCTGCTCGAGCACGACTACATCGACGGCGCGCTCACGTCGTACCTCGAGGGCGACAAGGGCGATTGGAAGGCGATCCCGGCGGTCGCGACCAACCGCGACGAGGTGTTGAAGGGTGCCGGCAGTCGCTACACATACTCCGCAAACACGATGGCGGTGTTCCAAGCGCGCGAGCGGGGCCTGTCACGGCTCGCGCTGGTGGGCATGGGCTGCCAGACATCCAGCCCGCCGGTCATGTGGCATCGAAAGGTCGGCAAGTCCGGCAAGCCGTTCCTGTTCACGATCGGCCTGCTGTGCTCGAAGAGCTTCGACGACGCGATCTTCGAGGAGCTGTTCGAGATGAAGTACGGCCTGCGCAAGCAGGACATGGTGAAGATGAACATCAAGGGCGTCTTCCAGATCTGGATGAAGGACGGCAGTTACCACGAGATCAACCTCAAGGAGTGCCACGCGTGGACGCGTGAGGGCTGCAACACGTGTCCGGACTTCGCGGCGGAGCACGCCGACATCTCGACCGGCGGCATCGGCAAGTTCGCCGATTGGACCCTCACCGTGGTTCGCACTGACCTCGGACGCGAGGTGATGAGTCGCATGGTGGCCGACGGCACGATCGAGATCCGTCCAGGGGACGAAGACCCCGGCGCCATCGCGTTGATGCACAAGCTCTCGAAGAAGAGCCGCGAGCGCTGGCCGGGCTTCGCCGTCGACTTCCCCCGCAACGCCTCCTGATCACGAGTTGCTGCTGGAGCTCAGGCTGGATGACGTGCTCGAGGTCGAGTCGCTGGACGACGAGCTCGCCGACGAGCTGGAAGTGCTGGAAGCACTCGACGACGAATCACTGAGGTGGGACGCGCAATCAGCGGTGATGTGCACGAGCTCGTCGGGGACGAACGACTGGTCCTTCTGCATCTGCTTGTCGAGCTCGACGTAACGGTCGAACGGGACCTGCTTGGTGATCTCGTCGTAGATGCAGACGCACGTGGGCACCCGTTGCGACTCGTGAACCGTGCACGTCTCCATGAACGCGGCTTGCGTGCCGCTGCCGTAGTGGTTGTTCGAGCCCGAACAACCCGCGCCGAACGCGACGCCCGCCGTCACGACGACGAGCACGAGAGCGCGGCGCACCACCATTCGACCCTAGGCGAGGGCGCGCGCCCGCTCGAACACCGCGTCCAGCATGTCCGGCGTCAGCACACCGGTGAACGTGTTCTGCTGGCTCACGTGATACGAGCCGAGCAGCGTGCGACCGTCGGGAAGGCGCACCTCGACGAGGTGCCCGAACTTCGGCTTCGGCCGCAACCGATAGTGCGCCGCGACGACGTCCCAACCGAACTGCCCGAGCGTGACGAGCACCTTGGCGTACGTCAGCGCCTCGAGCTCGCGTTCGAGGAACGGTCGACACTCGTCTCGCTCCGACGGCGTCGGCTTGTTCTGCGGCGGCGCGCACTTCACTGCGGCCGTGATGAAGCAGTTTGCGAGCCGCAGGCCATCACCGCGATCTGTACTCTGTGCTTGGTTCGCGAAGCCCGCGCGGAACAACGACGCGAAGAGGAAGTCGCCCGAACGGTCGCCGGTGAACACTCGACCCGTGCGGTTGCCACCGTGCGCCGCCGGCGCGAGACCGACGATCACGACTCGCGCGGCCGGATCACCGAAGCCAGGCACCGGCCGGCCCCAGTAGTCGTGGTCACGGTAGCGCGCGACCTTTTCCTGCGCGACGCGTTCGCGCCACGCGACCAGACGTGGACACGCTCGGCACTCGACCACCTCGCGTTCGATCCGCAGGAGGGACGACACGAGCCCCACGGTAGGTTGACCAACCGTGCCCAAGGCTCCGGCCCCGACCCTCATCCTGCTCGTGCGTCACGGTCAGACACCCACGACCGGCAAGACGTTGCCCGGTCGCGCCAAAGGTTTGCACCTCGCCGACAAGGGGTGGGAGCAGGCCGCGAACGCCGCGGAGCGAATCGCACCCTTCGGTGCCAAGGTCGCGGCGGTGTACGCGTCGCCGCTCGAACGCACACGCGAGACGGCGGCACCGATCGCCAGGGCGCTCGGCCTGCGTGTGCGGGCCAACCGTGGGCTGCTCGAGTGTGACTTCGGCGAGTGGACCGGAGCGGAGCTGAAGGCGCTGGGCAAGTTGACGGAGTGGAAGCGGGTGCAGCGCTACCCCAGCGGCTTTCGCTTCCCCGGCGGCGAGTCGTTCACCGAGATGCAGACCCGCATCACCGACGCGGTCGCGAAGCTCGTCGCGCTGCATCCGGGCACGACGGTGGTGGCCGTCTCTCACGCCGACCCGATCAAGGCCGTGGTCGCGCACGCGATGGGTACACACCTCGATCTGTTCCAGCGGATCGTCGTGTCGCCGTGCTCGGTGACGGCAGTTCTCTACACCGATGGTGGGCCGATCGTGCTGTGCGTCAACTCGACCGGTCGCGATCTCACGACGCTGATGCCCTCGTGACGAGCGAGTCCAATGCGTCGTTCGACGTCGACACCCCGCTGGTGTTCACCGCGGGCACCGTTGGCGAGCCGGGTCAGCGCGTCTTCTACCTGCAGGCGCAGGCCGACGGGCTCGTGGTGTCGCTCAAGGTCGAGAAGCAACAAGTCGGCGCGCTGGCCGACTACCTCGGTGGCCTACTGGCGGACCTGCCCACCGTCGACGACGACTCGATTCCGACCTTGCTCGAGCTCGTCGATCCGATCATCCCCGAATGGACGGTCGGATCGCTCGCAGTGGCGTGGGACGACCTCCACGATCGCATGGTGCTCGTTGCCGAGGAGATCCTCACGCCCGAGGAGGTCGAAGCGGAGGCCGAGCCGGCCACGGCGCGCTTCCGGCTCACTCGCGAGCAGGTGGCCGCCTTCGTCGTGCGCGCCGCCGACCTGATGGCCGGTGGCCGGCCGCCGTGCCGGCTGTGCGGAGCCCCGCTCGATCCCGAAGGCCACGCGTGCCCTCGGCTGAACTGATCGACGTCCTCGAACACGGCGACATCACCGTCAAGGGGCGCATGCCGTGGAGCTCGAATGCGACGTTCCTCGCCGAGGTGTGCTCGAAGGACCACCTCACGCTGGCCGTGTACAAGCCGTTGCGCGGCGAGCGTCAGCTGTGGGACTTCCCGAGTGGCCTTGCTTCGCGCGAGGTGGCGGCCTATGAGCTGTCCGAGGCGCTCGGGTGGGGGCTCGTGCCCGAGACCGTGTACCGCGACGAGGGGCCGATGGGCGAGGGATCGCTCCAGCGCTTCGTGCCCGCCGACTTCGAACAGCACTACTTCACGCTCTACGAGGACGACGACGAGCAATGGCACGACCAGCTCCGTCGCCTGTGCGTGTTCGATCTGCTCGCCAACCAGACCGATCGCAAGAGTGGGCACTGCTTGCTCGGCGAGGACGGCCACGTCTACGCGATCGACAACGGCCTCAGCTTCCATGCCGAGTTCAAACTGCGAACTGTGATCTGGGAGTTCGGCGGTGAGGACATCCCCGAGCCGTTGTTGCGCGACGTGACGGCCTTCGTGGAACGCGGCCTACCCGACGAGCTCGCCGCGTTGCTCGATCCCTTCGAGCGCGACGCGTTGCTCGCGCGGGCCGGCGCCGTGGTCACCGAGCGCCGGTTCCCGATCGACGGAAGCGGCCGGCGCTACCCCTGGCCGTTGGTGTGACTACCGGAGCACCCGATCGAGGTACGGGTTCGTGAAGCGGCGCTCGGGGTCGAGCCTGTCGCGCACGGCCCGGAACGCGTCCCAACGCGGATAGCGCGGGCCGAGGGTCGACGCGGTCTGGAAGTGCATCTTGCCCCAGTGCGGACGGCCC
>DASZHU010000059.1:0-8393 GCA_035937605.1 Acidimicrobiales bacterium
GTCGGCCTCGAGCTGTTCGAGGAGAACCCGGAGCTCGACGTGGTGGCGGTGCCCGTCGGCGGTGGTGGCCTGCTCGCCGGGATCAGCGTCGTGGCCCGGGAGCACGCGCCTCGGGTCGAGCTCGTGGGAGTGCAGACCGACTCCTACCCGTCGATGGCGCGGGCGCTCGCGCACGACGACACACCAGTGCCCGGCGGACCGACGATGGCCGATGGCATCGCGGTCGCCCACGCCGGGCAGATCACGTCGAAGCTGCTCGCCGAAGCAGGCGTCGAGATCGTGACGGTGTCGGAACGCGCGATCGAGGAGAGCGTGAACCTGTTCCTCGAGATCGAGAAGGTCGTCGCCGAGGGCGCCGGCGCCGCGGGCCTCGCCGCGATCGTGGAGCAGCGGGCGCGGTTCGCGGGCAAGACGGTCGGCGTGGTGCTCACGGGCGGCAACATCGATCCTCGGCTGCTGTCATCGGTGATCCTGCGCGGCCTCGTCCACAGTGGCCGGCTGTCGCGGTTGCGGGTGTGGCTCGACGACCGACCGGGGTCGCTCTCGCTGCTCACCGCGGTGATCGGCGACGCCGGCGGCAACATCGTCGAGGTGCAACACCAACGACTGTTCGCCGCTGGTCCGATCCGCAGCACCGAGGTCGAGCTCGCGATCGAGACGATGGACCGCGATCACGCCGACACCGTCGTTCGCACCCTCGAGGACCACGGTTACCGCGTCGCCGCCGTCCCCCTCGAAACCGAACCCCCCTGATCTCCCTCGACCGCTTTTTGTTTGTACGGGCTCAGTAGTCGAGGAGGATGCGGGCGGCGGTGGCGATGTCGTCGGCTCGTGGGAGGATCGCGTCCTCGAGCGTCGGCTCGTACGCCACGTGGCAGTCGAGGGCGCCGACGCGCGACACCGGTGCGTCCAGCGACCCGAAGCACTCCTGAGCGATCCACGCCGCGATCTCGCCGCCGAATCCCGCGGTTCGGATGTCCTCGTGGACGACGAGCACCCGTCCGGTCTTCGTCACGGACTCGGCCACCAGATCCTGGTCCCACGGGATCAGGCACCGAAGGTCGATGATCTCCACGGACGCGTCGCCCAGCAGCGTGGACGCTTGGCGCGACTTCTCGACCGTGGCGCCGTAGGTGACGATCGTGAGGTCGCGGCCCTCTTGCGCGACCGCGCCCTTGCCGAGCGGAACGACGTACTCCGGCCCGGGGTACGGGTCCTTCGTGTACGACTGGCGCAGCAGGTGCTTGTGCTCGAGGAACAGCACGGGGTCTTCGCAGCGGAATGCGGCGCGCAACATGCCGGCCGCGTCTCGGGCCCGCGACGGGAACATCACGATCAGCCCGGGAACGTGGGCGAAGATCGACTCACCGCATTGGCTGTGCCAGATCGCGCCACCGGTGAGATAGCCGCCGATCGCAACCCGCAGCACGAGCGGGCACGACCACTCACCGTTCGACCGCCAGCGGATCGTCGCCGCCTCGGTCTTGATCTGCTGCATGGCCGGCCAGATGTAGTCGAAGAACTGGATCTCCGGACACGGCCGCAACCCGCGCACGGCTTGGCCGATGCCGCGTCCCACGATGTTCGCCTCGGCGAGGGGCGTGTTGAAACAGCGCGCGATGCCGAAGTCTCGTTGCAGCCCCGCCGTCGTGCCGAACACGCCGCCCTTGCCCTCGACCTGATCGATCAGCGACTCGGGCGCGTCGGCCACGTCCTCTCCGAAGACGCGGATGCGCTCGTCAGCCGCCATCAGCTCGTGCAACGTGCGCCGGATCGCCTCCCCGAACGCCACGACCTCGCCGTCGTCACCCGGATCGCCCTCGTCCGCGATCGGGGGACGCACGTACACGTGGTCGAGCACCGTGGCCGGATCGGGTCGCGCCCCCGCGAGCGCCTCCTTCGCGGCGGTCTGCACGATCTCCTTGGCCTCGGCACGGATTCGCTCGACGTCTTCGAGCGTGAGCACGCCACCCTTCACCAGCTCCTGTTCGAGCACGAGGATCGGATCGTGCGCGGCCTCGTCTGCAAGGTCTTCTGCGGTGCGGTACTTGGACTGAGTGTCGGCCGCGGAGTGCGAGTACGGGCGAGTGACCTTGGCGTGCACGAGGCCCGGACCCTCAGCAGCGCGCACCCGCGCCACGGCGCGCGCGCCGAAGTGGCGCGCCTGGAAGTAGTCGCGGCCGTCGATCTTCGTGATCGCCAAACCGCGGAAGCCCCGCACCATCTCCGAGATCGGCGCCGGCGACTGGTCCTCCGCCCGCACCGAGATCGCGTAGCCGTTGTCCGCCACCAGGTAGAGCACCGGGAGGTGCAACCGGCAGGCGGTGTTCAGCGACTCCCAGAACTCACCCTCGCTCGTGGATCCCTCGCCGAGTGACACGTACGTGATCTCGTCGCCGACGGCGTCACAACCAGGGAGGTTGCGTCCTTGGATGTAACGCGTGGCCTCCGCGCACCCGACTGCGGAGAGGCACTGTGACGCCGTCGCCGACGACTGCGTCACGATGTTCTTCTCGCGGTGACCCCAGTGACACGGCATCTGCCGTCCTCCGCTCGCCGGGTCGTCCGCGGAACCAACGGCCTGCAACAAGATCTCGCGCGGCGTCACACCGAGCCCGAGTACGAGCGCGCGGTCGCGGTAGTACGGGAAGAACCAGTCATAACCGGCGCGAAGCGAGTGCGTCAGCGCGAGCAGCAGTGCCTCGTGGCCGGCGCCCGAAATCTGGAAGAAGACCCGGCTCTGCTTCTGCAGGCTGATCTCGCGATCGTCGAGCGAGCGGCTGACGAGAGCGAGCCGGTAGTCGTCGACCAGCTCGTTCTTCGGGATGCCCCGATACGTGAGTGCGTCGTCGATCGTCACCGCCACCGAAGCCCCCTTCGAACGGCTATGGCGACGGTAGCGCGCCCTCGGTCAGGGCCGGTCGATGGGTGCCGACGTGGTTCCGACGGGCGGAATCGAGATCGGAGTGGCCGGCCCGAGCGACACGGTCGGCTTCTGCTGACGCAGCACCTCGCTCACGACCGGCGACGGCTTCGGCGCGAGGTTCAGCGCGCCCTCGGCGTCGACGGGGGCGATGAAGTTGGGCAGCGTGGCTTGGAGGTGCGCGATGCGCTCCTTGTCGGCGTTCGACTCGCGGATGTGCAAGACGACCGCGCACGTGACCACCACGGCACCCATCGAGCTCAACGCCACGGCGACGGAGTCGCTCATCAGGGCGGCGAGTGCCACCAGTGCCACGTTCGTGCCGACCGGCACCCACACAAGGATGGTTTGGTGCCGAGGCCGCTGAGATCTCACGATCTCTCCTCACCCCTCGAGACTGCGGACCAAAGTCCATCGGTCCGGAGCCCACCGGCCTGCAGGAATGAGGTGAACATTTTCTGTCCTGGCTCGATCTAGCTGGTCAGCCACCCTTCCGGACGGGCGATTTCGCCCGGATGGGGCAGGCCCAGCATGGGCGCAAGGCACTGGGTGACGGTGTTGTTGCGGTCGAAGTCGGTGTCCGGCGGCATCAGGCCGTCGGCGATGAACAGCCGCGTGAGGCTCATCATCACCACCGCGAACCGCAGCCCTGCGTACATCTCCCAGAAGTCCACGTTGTCCGCAGAGCGGCCGACCGCGTGCTCCCAGTACGCGATCGTCTCGTCCCGCGACAAGAACCCGGCGGGCTGGCCGACATCCATGCCCACGGTGAAGTGCCGATCGAGGAAGAGCCACCATCCGAGATCCATCTCCGGGTCGTTCAGCGAGGCCATCTCCCAGTCGAGCACCGCGACGGGGCGCAGGTCGTCGCCGAACAGCATGTTCGAGATCCTCGAGTCTCCCCACGAGATCCCGGTGGGAAGCTCACCGGTCGGCCGGTTCGCCTGAACCCAGTCCCACGCCTTCTCTGCGACCGGCTGCGGCCGACCCTGCGCCGCCCACGCGAAGAACGACTCGTAGTACGCGAGCTCCTCGTCGAGGCCGCGACGAAGACGGCTCGCAACCGGGCCGAGGGTCTCGTGCGGATCGAGCCGGTGGATGCGGCACAGGACATCGAGCGCGCTCGTGTGCAGCGCGCGCCGGCGTGCCGCGGGTTCGTCGAGGATCCAGCCCCCGAGCGAGTACGGCGGGTTGTCGCTCGGAACCCGACCCCGCACGTAGGACATCACGAAGAACGGCGTGCCCAGCACCCCGACGTCAGATTCCTGCCAGAGCATCTCGGGCACGGGAATCGTCGTCGACGCGGCGAGCGCGGCCATCAGGTCGTGTTGCAGGTCGATGTCGTACTCGGGGAACACGCCCGGCCGCGTCGGCTTGAGGCGCGCGACGTAGCGCCGCTCCTCGTCGTTGCCGTCGAGGGTGTACCGCGCCGTGAAGAGCAACGTCTCGCTCGAGTAACCCGTGCCGCTCGGCGGCGTGAGGTCGGTGATCGTCACGGACGCGGCGCCGACCCGAGGCGGTAGCCACTCCGTCAGGCGTTCGCGCAACGTGTCGGCGTCGAGCATGGCGGTGCGAGCGTAGGCGACACGGCCGGGTAGACATCAGTGGTGCGAACCCCGCCCGAGGTGTTCGAGTTCCGGCCGCCCGACATCGGAGCGGTGATCGCCGCGATGAACGAGCTCGCCGCCGCGCAGCACGGCTGGATCACGCTGCAACCCGGCATCGATCCCGACGACGAGCCGCCCCCGAAGACGCTGTTCGGCGCGCTCTTCTCCGGGACCGGCCCGCCCGTACCGGTGTGCACGTGGGTCGCGCCCGAAGCCGGACAGAAGCCACCGCATCCCGAGCTCGGGCTCCTGCACAAAGCCGGGCCGAAGGCCGTCCGCCGCCTCGACGAGCACGGCATCGTCGTGCCCGAGCACTGGGTGGTGCTCGCCGATCATCCGCGGCGCGGGCTCGTGATCGCGGTGCACCCGGAGAGCCCGAACGGCGAGGTACTCGACTGGCTGCTGGCGGCTGGCATCGCGCTGACACGCGTTCCGCTCACCGGCGCGTGGCAGGCTTCGATCCATGGCCGAGCGTGACTGGCAGGCGTTCGCGGGGAAGTTGGAAGCGGCACTCGACATGGGCACGAAGGGCGGCTTCCGCGAGCTGTTCGCACCGGGCGCCCGCTTCGCGGATCCGGCGAACGCGCCCACCGACGATCTTCGTGACATCCAGCAGCAGACCCGCGCCGTGATGCCCGACTGGCGACAGGAGATCACGTCGATCCGCGGCGGCGACGGGTGGGCGTTCTTCGAGTGGATCGGGTACGCGACGTATCACGGGCGCGATAAGAGCGCGCCGGGCCATGGCACGCCCATCACCATGCACGGCGCTTCGATCATCGAGGTGGACGACAACGGCCTCATCACCTCCTGGCGCGACTACCTCGACCGCAAGGAACCCGAGGACCAGATCAGAGCCGCCCTCCGCACCCAACACTCCTGACGCCGCTGCCTCCCACCGACGCGGGGGTTGGGATCAGGACGAGGCGCGTTCGCCGGGGAGGCCGTGATAGGGCTGACCGGCTTCGTCCCACTCCCGGTAGATCTCGAAGAAGGTGGCGCCGAAGGGGTCGTCGCCGACGAGCGGGAGCGTCGCGCGCCGGATGGTCCAGTCGTGCGGTGCGAGCTCACCGGCGCGGGCGAAGTGCGCAGCGGCTGCCGCGGCGCGGTCTGTGCGGCGCAGGTGCGTCGCGATGCGGAAGTGCAGACGGGCCCGTACCTCGTCATCGCTGAGATCGCCCACGGTGGCACGCACGGACTCATCGAGTACCGCCGCCTCGCCGTCGCGGACCCACTTGCGGATGAGGTCCATGTGCGGCGCCGACTCGACGCCCGTGAAGTCCTTGAACGTGTCGGTTCCGAACGCGACGCCGTTCGGCCGCACGATGCGGTCGTCGCCGTCGATCCAGATCACGGTGGGCACGTTGCTGATCGCATAGAGCTCGGTCAGCGCGTGCTGCTGGTCGATCAAGACCGGGAACTCGACGTTCTCGACCCACGGCCGCACGTCGTCGACCGACTCGTCGATTGCGACGCCGATGGCGGTGAAGCCGTCGTCCTCGAGCTCCGCGTGCAGGTCCTGCCACCCGGGCAGGTCGTAGCGACACCCTCACCACGTCGAGAACGCGATGAGCAGCTTCTTGCGCCCGTGCCACTCCTCGAGCGAGTGCAGCCGTCCATCGAGGTCCGGCAACGTGAACGCGGGCGCGTGCCGTTCGTCGAGCGCTTGCCTGCGGCCCTCACTGTCCAACGCGATCGCGACGACGCGCTCGCCGAGGTCGACGACGACCTGGCGCTGCAGCGCGTGCGCCACGACGGCGACGTCGACCTGGTCGCCGACGACCAGCGCGTCGCGATCGCGGACGGGCACGCAAACATCGCCGCGGCACAGCCCTTCCAGCTCGAGCTGCCAGCCGATCACTTGCGGCAGCGCGGCCGCGTCGACGAGCAGTCGGTCACCGTCAACTGTCGCGTCAACGCCTCGGACCTCGTCCGTGATGACGGTCGCCGTCACACGTTGGCCATGTCTCGTTGCACAACCGGCAGCACCTCGCGCGCAAACATCCGCATGCTCGCTTCGGCCTCCTCGTACGGCAGCCCCGCATAGCGGAAGCAGCAGGTCAGGTCGTGGTCGCCGACCACTTCACGGCGGGCTCGGAGGCGGTCGATGATCTGTGAGGGCGTGCCCCACACGTTCACCTCGAGGTACATCGAGCACAGCTTCTCGAGCCCGATCGCTTTCATCAGGTCGACCGCACTGCCGTACGACTCGTAGCCCTTGGCCTGCTTGAGGTGATCGCTCTCGAGCTCGTAGTGCTCCATCACGCTGGCGAGGTAGCCGGCGATGTACTTGTTCGCGATCTCCTCGGCCCGGTCGGCGTCCTCATGGCAGTACACGAAGTCGCAGATCATCGGCGCCTCGGGCTCGCGGCCGTGGCGCTCCGTGAACCGCCGCCGGTACGTGTCCATCGCGACGGCTTGGTCGGCCCACGGGCGCTGGCTGAACGTGACCATCCGGGCGCCCAGGTCTGCGGCGGCGTCGACCGAGTCGGGTGACATCGCGACGCAGTACGTGCGGTCCTTGAACGATCTGGACGGCGCGGGCCGCAACGGTGTGCGCGGCTGGGGGAAGTACAGACCGTCGCCCTCGATGAAGCCCGACTCCAGCGCCTCGAGGATCATCGGCGCGGCTTCGTCGAACCGGTCGCGCGACTCGTCCATCGGGATGCCGAAGCCGGCGTACTCACGACGTGCCAACCCGCGACCCATGCCGAAGAGCACCCGTCCGCCTGACAGGTGATCGAGCAGCGCGATCTTCTCGGCGACGCGCAACGGCTCGTTCCACGGAAGGATCACGGCACCCGTGCCGAGCAGGATGCGGCTCGTGCGCGCGGCCATGTGCGCGAGGAACACCGTGTTGTCAGGACAGAACGAGTAGTCGTTGAAGTGGTGCTCGACCGGCCAGAGCGCATGGAACCCGAGCTCGTCGGCGAGCACGCCGAGGCGGATCTCGTCGTCGACCACCTCGCCGTCACTGACGCTGCTGTCGTACCCCCACGACTGGAAGATCATCTGGACCCCGACGCGCATGGGCAGAGCGTACGACCCAGTGCACTGCAGCCGCCGCCGTGATGGCCATGAACGGCAGGAGCGGTACATGGAAGCGCTGGTTGCCCCACAGCAGCAAGGGAATCACGAGGAGCGATCCGGCCGCGACGGCCACGATCCGACGCTCCGAACGGTTCCGGCCGCGGAACAGGAGCGGCACCCCCGCGATCGACAGCACCAGCGCCCCGTAGAAGTACCAATCCGCGGCGGACGAGAAGAAGTTGTAGGCGGGCGAGAGCAGCGTCGGGCCGCCGTGAAGGCTCACGGTCGCGTACAGACCGTCGTGGTCGCCGTTGAACTCGAGATGGCCGCGCCGCACGATCTGGAGGGCTTCGCGGGCGGGATGGTGGATCACGAAGCTGATGGCCTTGCGGGTGTTGCCGTCGTTGCGCGGCACTTCGGGTAGGTTCGGGTCGACGCAGCCGTCGTGGTCCGCGAAGCGAAAGCCCCCCTGCGCCGTCATGTTCCGATCGAGACACAGTGTGTCGCCGGTGTTGGTCGAGGTCGGGATGAACGCGTGCATCTGGATCTCGTTGCGAATCGTCCATGGCACGGATATGGCAACGACCACGAGCGCGGGCACGATCGTCGCGCCGAGTGCCCTGCGCCATCCGGCGCCGATCGCGAGCACGGCGAGGAACACCCCGACCAGGAACCAGATCGAGAACGGGCGAACGAGCACCGACAGCCCCAGCACGCCGCCGAACGCGAGCAGGCGGTTGCGGCTCGGCATCCCGTGTGACCAGTCGTGGCCGACGATGACCGCGACCGCGGCGACCGACAAGAACACGAACATCGTCTCGACTTGGAAACTG
>DASZHU010000060.1:0-9681 GCA_035937605.1 Acidimicrobiales bacterium
TAGGCGAGGCGACCCATAGGCACGGTGTCGTTTTGTCGGCAGGCGCAGCCTGACGACGGGCCGTTGTCAAACGCAAGGTGGACCTATCCGCGCAGGCCCTTCGCGAGGTCGGCCAGGCGCCGGCCGATGTACGGCGTGAACTTGAAGCCGTGCCCGCTACACGGCGAACCGATCACCACCGGCCCGACGCGCTCGAGCACGAACGACTCGTCGGGCGTGCTGGTGTACAGGCACTCGGCCGTGTGGATCGGTGTGGGGTCGAGACCGGGGAACCACTTCTCCACGTAGCGCACCGCGGCGGCCTGCAGCGACGCGCTGCGCTCGACGCGGCGGTCGGGATCGATCACTGGTCCGACGTGGTGCTCGTCGACCTTCACGCCCTCACCCGGGGTGAGCAACCCGTAGACCCACGGATCGCGGTGGTGGATGAAGCTCGGCCAGTCCTGCTCGACGACGGGGCGGAAATGCTGCACCTGCTCCTGTGTGACCCTCACGTCGGGCGCACGCTCGCCGAGGACGTGCTGTACCCACGCTCCCGCCGTGACGACGGCGACCGGGGCCGACCAGGTGTCGCCCGCAGCATCGACCTCGACGGCGTCGGACCCGATGCGCAGCGCGGCGCGCGCGTCGAACTGGATCGCGGCACCGTGGTCGCCGGCGCGTCGTTGCAAGGCGCGCACGGTTGCATCGGCGTGACACCGGCCACCGCCCGGGTGGAACAGCACGTCGCCTTCGAATCGCATCGCCGGCCAGCGATCACGAGCGGCGTCGACCGCAAGGCGCTCGTACTCGACGTCGCACTCGTCGAGTGCGGCGGCGACGGCGTCGACGGACGATGAGTCGCCGTGGTCGATCGACCCGGTGATGTCGAGCAGGGGCTCGCCGGCATCGTCCTCGAGCTCGCGCCACAGCAGCAGCGCCGCCTGCGCCATCCTCACGAAGAAAGGGTCGTCGTACGCGAGCCGGAAGATCCGGCTGCCGCCGTGGCTTGATCCGCGGTGGTGTCCCGGCGCGAATTGCTCGAACAGCGCGACATCCGCACGATCGCGCGCGAGCCACCAGGCCGTCGCCGACCCCATCGCTCCCGCGCCGATCACGACAACGTCGACCTTGTGCTTGGTCATGCAGGCCAGACGCTACGTGGCGGCGAATCTTCGTTGCGTGAGCCGCACTCTGGACGACGTACCCGCCATCGCATCAGATGCCGAGCTCCTCGAGTGGAGTCGAGGGCTCGCGCACACCGGAGAGGTCACCGACGTTCGTGACCTTGCGGACCAGAAGCCGGCTCGCCCGAACCGTCCGCTCTTCGCGACGCGCACCCGCACATCCATGTCGACGCAGGAGCTGTTCGCCGACATCGAAGAGCGCGCCGCGGCCGCATATCGGCGGAGTCGCGTCACCGCTCGACGGTGAGGCCGCGCAAGTAGAACCAGTAGGTCCGAGGGCGCACATCGCCGAAGGGCCACACCATCGCGATCAGCTCGCGGTACATGTCCCACGTTCGCAGCACGCCTTCCCAGCGTCCGTGCTTCACCCGCTTCGTACGGTGGTAGACGCCGTTCATCGTGCGCGCCGATGTTCGGAGCCGGCGCTCGGCGATGACCTCGTTGATGCGGAGCTCGATCGTGTAGCCGTCGAGCTTGTGGGGCGGGATCGCGTCCCAGACCCATCGCGGGATGATGCGCTCACCGGTGAGCGGGGGCCAGCGCAACACCATCGGGTTCCAGAACGCCCCGTAGTCGAACGCGCCGAGGCTCATGATCGCGCGGCCGTCGAGGAACGGTCGACAGATCGCGTCGAGGTGCGCGCTCGAGAGCCCGGTGCAGTCCGCGTCGACGAACAGGAACGCGTCGGCGTCGGACGAATGCACGCCGGCATCCATCGCGTGGGCCTTCGAACCGACGGAGCGATCGAGCGTGACGACCTTGGCGCCCGCCTCGCGCGCGATGTCGGCGGTGTCGTCGGTCGAGCCGTCGTCGACGACGATCACCTCCCGCACGTGGCGGCACCCGCGAGCGGCGATCACGTTCTCGGCCACGGTGAGCGCTTCGTCGCGCGCCGGCATGATGACGTCGATCGTCAT
The DNA here is from genome assembly GCA_035937605.1 of Acidimicrobiales bacterium. Lineage (GTDB taxonomy): Bacteria > Actinomycetota > Acidimicrobiia > Acidimicrobiales > JACDCH01 > DASUCS01. The sequence goes on from DASZHU010000060.1 coordinate 2,084, forward strand.
CGACGGACCCGAGGCGTCAGCTCTTCGATCGTGTCATCCGGTTGCGCTCGCCCTTCTTGACGAGCTTGATGGCCACCTTGCGCGATGCCTCGTCGATCATCTCGTCGCCGAACATGACGGCGCCCTTGCGGTCGCCCTCGGTCGTGGCCTTCTCGTAGGCGTCGAGCACGTCCCACGCCTTGTCGAACTGCTCCTGGCTCGGGGAGAAGACCTCGTTGAGGATCGTGACCTGGTCGGGATGCAGGGCCCACTTGCCGTCGTAGCCGAGGATCTGCGTGCGCACGCAGAAGTCGCGGAAGCCCTCGGGGTCGCGGACCTTGACGTACGGGCCGTCGATCACCTGCAAGCCGTTGGCGCGTCCGGCCATGAGGATCTTGACGAACACGTAGTGGAAGTAGTCGCCCGGGTACTCGGGGATCTGCAGGCCGCCGGCGAGGCTCGGCATCTCCATGCTGGCCGACATGTCGACGGGCCCGAGGATCACGGTCTCGAGTCGGGGGCTCGCGGCGCAGATCTCCTCGACGTTGATGATGCCGCGGGCGGTCTCGATCTGAGCCTCGATGCCGATGTGGCCGGTCGGGAGCCCGGCGTTCTTCTCGACCTGCGTGAGCAGGAGGTCCATCGCCACGACCTCGGCCGCCGACTGCACCTTGGGCAGCATGATCTCGTCGAGGCGTTCGCCGGCCTCGCTCACGACCTCGATCACGTCGTAGACGGTCCACTCGGTGTCCCACGCGTTCACTCGTACGCACAGGACGCGATCGCCCCAGTCGAAGTCCTTGATGGCCTCGACGACCTTCGGGCGCGCCGCCTCCTTCTCGAGGGGCGACACCGCGTCCTCGAGATCGAGGAAGGTCATGTCGGCCGGAATCGTCGGGCCCTTGGCCAGCATCTTCTCGCTCGAACCGGGCACCGAGAGGCACGAGCGACGGGGAAGATCACGGGAGCGTGCGGACATGGCGTCCGATGCTACGGGCGCCCCCTCCGACCTCGCCAAGCCACCCACCGCCCCACCGGCCTTTGTCCGATTCGGAGCCGGCACGACCGCGAAGGTCGTTGTGCGCGCGGATCGCGCGGGCCGGCCCGGGATTCGCGCGTTGGACGACGGCGAAGGCCGTTGTGCGCGCGAATGGCCGGCACGGCGGAGGGTTCGCCGGATCTCGGCGTATCGTCGGCACCGCTTCCCCCGCACGCTCCATCGTCACCCGAGGGAAGTATGACGACCACCGACATCGTTCTCGAGATCCGACGCGCCTGTCGACGAACCGGCGTCACCGCCGCCGAGCGGATCCAACTCACCGATCGGCAGCGCCAAGCTGCGATCAACAAGGGCCTCCTCGTGCGCCGACCGCGCGGCGTGCTGCTCGACCCGTCGTACCCCGACAGCCCCTTGAAGGAACTCGCTGCGGCGACCGCCGTGGGTCGTCCGTACGCCGCCGCCTGGGGACGATCGTGCATGACGATGTGGAGCCTTCTGGACGCGCACCCTTCGCGCCCCGAAGTGGTCGTGCCAGAACAGCGATACGCCCGCATCCCCGGTGCGGAGGTACACCGCTCGTCGTCGCTGTCGCCCACCGACGTCACGATGCGACAGGGCATCCCGGTTCTGAAGCCTCTTGTCGCCATGCTGTCGATCGGCGTCGTGCTCGCCCCGATGGAAGTCGCCGAGATCATGATTCGAGCGAGGCAGAAGAAGCTGTTCGAGCCGGATGCGGTGCGCGCCACGCTCGCTCGGGCAGCTCGGCCGGGTAGTGATGGGATCCGCGCGTGCCGTGACGCGCTCGAGCTGGTGATGATCGGCGACCGACCGGCTGACTCCGTGCTCGAGCTTCGCTTTCACCACGGCCCTGGACAGCTGCTGCCGCCGTACGAGTACCAGTACGACGTCGAGGTCGAGGGCGGTCGCTATCGGCCCGACTTTGCGTATCCCGATGTGCGGGTGGCGATCGAGGTAGACGGTTATGAGAAGCGCAAGGACATGGAGTCGCTCGTCCACGATGCTCGCGAGACGACCGCGCTGATCAAGGCGGGGTGGACCGTTCCACACTTCACCTGGCCCGATGTGGTGGACACGCCCCACGTGGTCGCGAGCGACGTGCTCGAGATTCTCCGCGCGTCCGGCTACCGATTCGGTCGCTGAGCGCGCGAATCCGGCGTCTCGTCGATTCTCCGCGCGCTGGACGACCGTAACGGTCGCCGCCGATCCGAATCGGAGCACTGGCGTAACGTGCAGCGGGTGGAGGGGGTGAGGCTGTCGGAGGCGTGGGAGAACGTGGACGACCACCGACGCGCCCTGGGCGAACGTGGGGTGGCGGTGATCCCCGGATTCGTCGCACCCGATGCGATTGCCGGGATGGTCACGGAGTGCGACGCGCTCGCGGCCGATGCCTTCCACCAGGACGTGCAGGGCACGCCGTACCTGGAGCTCCCCGGAGACGGCTGGCCGGACGGTCACCCGCGCGTCACTTGGGCTCGCTCCGCCGTGCACACGATCGGCTACGACCAGTTTCCCTCCGGCTCGCGGATCCGGGCGCTCTACGAGTCGGACGACCTCATGGCGTTCCTCGCGCAAGTCCTACACCGCGAGCCGCTGTACCGCTACGCAGATCCGATCGGCGCGCTGAACGTGGCGGTGATGGTGGACGGCGACGTGCTCGACTGGCACTTCGACCAGACCGACTTCGTGGTGTCGCTCGCGATCCAGTCGAGCGAGCGCGGCGGCGACTTCGAGAACGTCGCGCTCATCCGGGGAGAATCGCCCGACGACGAGCACTACGACGAGGTGGCCGAGGTGCTGGCGGGAATCGCCCGTGACCGCGTCGTCGTCGAACCGATGACGCCGGGCACGCTGATGCTCTTCGAAGGGCGCCGCTCGCTGCATCGCGTCACGCGCATCGAGGGCTCGACCTCGCGCTACGTGGCGCTGTTCGGCTACGACACGAAACCCGACACGATGTCGTCCGAGCTCCTGAAGCTCATTCGCTATGGAAGGACCGAGCCGCTTGCAGCTCGGTGAAGCATTCGTCGGAGACGGTGTCAATGCGGCTCACGTGAACACCGTGCTCGGTCCGCGCGAGGGACCGGTCGGAACCGCGTGGGCGACGGCTCTCGCCACACCGTCCGAAGGTCACGCGCCGTTCGTGGTCGTCCTCCACCCTGGCCTGCCGGTGAAGCCGTTCACCCTTCTCGTGAACAAGGCGCGCATCGAATCCGACCCGCACGCCACGATGACGTGGGGTCCTGCGCAGGCCGGTGTCGCGTCGGGTGTCGCGGAGGCCGTGGCGCAGGAGATCGTCTTCGACGTCGAGGACGTACTCATCGCGGCGGTGTGGGTGAACCCGAAGGCGGACGACGCCGAGCAGGTGTTCGCGAACAACCAACGGGCGACGCTGGAGGCACTGGTGATGGGTCAGGTCGGCCGGCCGACACAGACCGACATCGAGGAGCGACGGGCCGAAGTGTGGAACCCGTTCTTCACGCCGCGAGGTCGTCCGGAAGCAACGCCTCCGTGATCAGCCGCTCGAACCGCGCCGGCTGACCGTCCACGTAGGCGCGACAGAGCCGTAGCCCATCGATGTAGCAGAAGATGTAAGCGCGCCACGTGGGGTCGGTCTGGAACTGCACCACCTTCTCGGCGCGATTTCGAGGGAGCAGCCCCCACCGTTCGGCGTACGCCACTGCGTCGTCCTGCGACGCGCCGTCGACGTGCAGCAACAAAGCGACGTTGCCCCGCACCGCGTTGCCGAGGAGCTCGCCGGCCTCGGCCACGGCACTCGCGACCTCCGCGTCGTAGCGGATCCCGAGCGGTCGCAGGTGTGACGCGACCGTCTCGTGCCGGTCCGTCGGCACGATCACCTCGAGCCCGAGATCGGCCAAGCCCTCCGCCAACAGACACTGTGGCGTCCCCACGAGGAAGATCGTCTCCTCCGCGTGCCCGCGGCGGCGCACGAGTCCGACCTCCTTGCGGCTGTGCTCGGTGTGGTGGCCGGGGTAGGCCTCGTGCGCGACGAGATGCCCGAGGGTGGTCGACAGCACCGGCAGATCGGTGTTGATGACGACACGGCTGTGGAGCTCGCCCAGGTAGTAGTTGAACCCCGCCCACGGCTCGTTGGTCACGAGGTCGAAGTCGATGTGCTCGCCATCCGGCAGTCCGAACAAGCGGTCGGTGCGCTCACGGAAGTCGTCGGCCAGCGACGCGATCGCGGTCGACAGCTTGACGGTCGGAACCGCCTGCGCTTCCCGCCAGGCCATGAGTCGTCCGCCCAACGGTCCGGAACCCGGCAGCACGGCGTCGATGCGATGGTGAGCGGCGGCGATCTCGTCCTCCGACACCCGCGTCGGACGCACGCCGTAACACTCCTCGACCTCGTCGAGGAAACCGATCGATTCACCCGCGAACCGCCGCGCGGTGACGAGCAGTCCTCGCACCTGGCCGTGGATCCAGCGGCGCCGGTGCGCGTCGAGCTCGCCAGCGTCGGCATCGAGATCCGCGAGCAACGTGCGCGCGTCGCGCGCCAGCGGGGCGGGTTCGGGAGCCGGCTCGTTGTCGACGCGTTGCTTGAGCTCGGGCGGCCCGTAGTACGCGTCGACGAGCCCGTCGAGCAACCGTCCGAGACGGAGTCCGAGCTCGAGGTAACGCGTGACGGGGTCGTCAGCCAAGTTGCGAGTGCAGGAACACGACGGCGCGGTCCCACGCGGTCGAAGCGGCGTCCGCGTGGTAGGTGCCGATCGCGTTCGTCTCATTGGCGAACGCGTGACCTGTACCGGGGTACACGTGGAAGGTGCAGTCCTTGCCCAAGCCGCGCAGGCCTGCTTCGAGCGCCTTGGCCTTGGAGGCGGGGAAGAAGTCGTCGTTCTCTGCGTAGTGACCCTCGACGGCCGCGTCGAGCTTCGACCAGTCCGGAGCGGCGTCGTCGATCCCGACGACGCCGTAGAACGGCACGATCGCTTTCACCCGATCGGGGCGCAGCGTCCCCAGGACGAGCACGAGCCCTCCCCCCATGCAGAACCCGATCGCGCCGACCCCATCACCCTTGACCGACGAGTGCCCGGTGAGGAAGTCGACCGCGCCCGTCATGTCGCGCGCGGCGCGGTCCATCGGGAGGCTGCTCATCAGCTGGCCGGCCTTGTCCATCTCGTCGTGGCCGGCGAGCTCGCCGCGATACAGATCCGGAGCGAGCGCGACGAAGCCTTCGCCCGCCAGACGGTCGGCCACGCCCTTGATCTGCGGGTTGAGCCCCCACCACTCCTGCACGACGATCACCCCGGAACCAGAACCACCGCTGGGCACGGCCAGGTAGCCGCGCGCGGTGTCGCCGTTGCTCTTGAAATCGACCATCTCTCCCATGGCCGCGGACGCTACAACGCGAGTCACCGGCTAGTAGGTGCCGCCGAGCTTCGAGTGGTCCCAGCTCACGATGCGCTCGGGATGGATGACGATCGCCGAGCGCTTGTTCATCAGGATCTCGGCGGCCGCATCGGCATCGGCCTCCGACACTCCCATGTACCGCTGCACGACCGATCCGGCGATCACGCGCAGCACGTCGGTGTCGTCGACGACCTCGCCGCGACCGACGATCTCGACGCCGCGCAGCTCGCCGTATTCGTCACCGTCCTCGACGAGCACCGTGATGCGGGGATCGCGGCGGAGGTTGAGGACCTTCTGCGACTTCGTGAACGTCTCGAAGGCCGGCTTGCCCTCGTAGAACCCGTACCACATCGCAACGACATGGATCGTCTCGTCGTGGTTGAAGGTGGCCACGCTCATCGACTGGCGCTCGTGCAGGAACGCGTCGATCTCCTCGTCGGACATGCGAACGATCTCGCGGCGGCTCGGCATCGTGTTGTTCTACAGCGGATCGATGGACTTGAAGAGCTCGGGAGCGATGGGACAATCGGTGTGCCTGAGCGCGTCCGGAACTTCGAGGATCCCCGTTGGCATCGCGATCCGATCGACGAGCTCGATCGGCACGAGCTCGTCGTCGAGCTCCCACGGCTCGCCCATCGCGTCGAGCCGGCTGGCGAGCGCGCCCCACATCCGCGCCGGCAACAGGCGCCCGACGCCGCCGACGACCCAGACCGGTACGCCCGCGTGCTTCGCCGTGGCGGCCGCCGCCCGTGAGCCGGCCACACCGACGAAGCCAGTGGGACCGATCGCCGACGCCTCGAGCAGGACGAGATCCGCGTCGGCGACGGCCGCTCCGAGACCCGACATCGGCACGTCGTCGGCGTCGACCTCGGAATGCAGCAGGCGACGTACGAATCCTGATCCTTCGCCCAACGCGTCGACGACGAGCACGGCGACGTCGCCGCGTCGCGGCAGTGCGTCGCCGATCACGTCCGGCCACCCGAGCACACACACCACCGAGTCGTCGGGGAGGTTGTACGCGAGCACGTCGCCCGTGTCATCGGCAGTGATGTCGTCGGCCGCGTGCCAGGCCTCGTTGTTCGAGTCGTTGGACGTCAACACCCGCGCCGACAGCCACCACAGCGGCCCTGACAGCGGGTGGCGATCGAGGATCCGCCGGCACGCGGTGACGAGACCGGGCGGGTCGAATCCGAGCGCCGCGAGTGCGCCGGCGGTCTCGCGCACGAGCGTCTCCTGCGACGCACCCGACGAGCGGGCGACATAACGAAGACGCTCGATCGGATGCACGATCTCCGACGCTAGTGCGGTCGATGGAACTCGCTACCTTCTGTCGAAGGCCGCTCGTCGGGCCAGTTCTATCGACTAGCTTCCTCGCCCGACATGGCTACCGATCCCGCGCTGGACCTGGTGCTCACGCCCCTCAACGGCGAGGCTCGCAGTGTCGACGACTGGGTCACGTTGTTTCCCCTGGCACTCGTCGTGCTCGACCCGTTCACCTACGAGAGCGCGTGGCTGCTCGAGGAAGCGGGGCGCATCCTCACGTCGTTCACGGCCGCCGATGTGCGGGTCGGCTGGCTGGTGACCGCGAGCGCGCCGGAGGCCCGATCGTTCCTCGGGCCATGGGCCGAGTCGCTGCTCACGTTCTCGGATCCCGACCGCGCCGCGGTGAAGGGCCTCGGGCTCTCCACACTGCCGGCGTTCGTCGTGATCGACATGGCGGCCAAGGTCGAGTCGGTCGCGGAAGGCTGGGACCCGGCCGCGTGGCGCGCCGCAGTCGGCCGGCTCGCGGCGATCCTCGACTGGTCCCACCCGGCGATTCCCGGGCCCGGCGCGCCGGGACCCTACGCCGGCTCCCCCGCGCTGGGCTGATCCGCCTCTTGGGCGATCAACCGCCCTTCGTCATGCCGAGCACGTCGAGGGCACGGTCCAAGTCGTCCTCGGACATCAGTCCCTCTTCCCTGACCAGCTCGCGGATCGACCGCCCGGTGGCGGCCGACTTCTTCACGAGCTCGGCCGCCTTGTCGTAGCCGATGTACGGGTTGAGCGCGGTGCCGATCGACGGGCTCGATTCGGCGTACTCCTTCAGCCGCTCGACGTTGGCCTCGATGCCGGCGATGCACTTGTCGGCGAACAGCCGAGTGACGTTGGCGAGGAGCCGGATCGACTCCAGCAGGTTGCGGGCCATGACCGGCAGATACACGTTCAGCTCGAAGTTGCCCTGGGAGCCGGC
>DASZHU010000061.1:0-1902 GCA_035937605.1 Acidimicrobiales bacterium
ACCAGATCGACATCAGCTACTCGGTGGTGACCTCATGAAGCTGCGGGAGATCGCGTTCTCACGCTCCGGTGACAAGGGCAGTACGAGCAACATCTGCGTGTTCCCCTACAACGACGCCGACTACGGCCGTCTCGTCGACAAGCTCACGGTCGAGGTAGTGCGCGAGAAGTTCGCGGCACTGGTCACCGGCGAGATCGTACGCTACGAGATCCCCGCGAACTACGGGCTCAACTTCGTGCTCTTCGACGCCCTCGACGGCGGCGTCTCCCAGACCCTGCGCGTCGATCCGCACGGGAAGTCGTTCCAGTCCTTGATCCTGGACATCGACGTCTGACGACCTGCGCGTCGGGTACTAGGCCCCGATGCACAGGAACGACTTCCCGCCAGCTCACGCGCCGCCATGGCCTCGAGAGCGGCCGCGCTGCGCACACGGCGGTCAGGTCGGATTCGGGTCGGCGACTCGCGCGCGCAGGGCGGCCTTGGCGATCTTGTCCAACGTCGATCGGGGGAAGTCGTCGATGACGAAGACCTCGCGCGGACGTTTGAAATCGGCCAGCATGCCCTCGCAGCGCTGCCGGATCGCCGTCTCGGCCTCGGTCGGGTCACCGGACACGGTCACGAACACGACCGGCACCTCACCGAGCATCGGATGCGGTCGACCGACGACCGCCACCTCGCGGACGCCCGGAGTGCCCAGCACGACGCGTTCGATCTCGGGTGCGCCGATATTCTCGCCGCCCACCTTCAGCACGTCCTTGTCACGCTCGACGAAGGTGATCGACCCGTCCTCACCGGCGCGGACGCGGTCGCCGGTGCGGAACCACCCGGTGTCGGTGAAGGCCTTCGCCGTGGCCTCGGGATTGTCGTGGTAGCCGGCGAACAGCGACAGCTCGCGGGTCCCGAGCACGAGGAGGTTGCCCGCTTCCCCGGTCGGGACCGGACGGTCGTCGTCATCGACCACCGCGACGCCGTACTCGGGCGCGGGTCGGCCCATGGACCCGACGACTCGGGGCAGCCCTGGCAGACTGCAGATCGGGTGCGAGATCGTCTCGGTCATGCCGAACCAGCCTGTGGTGCCGATGCCGCCGGGGCCCGTGCCCACCGCTGTCACCGAGCCCCCGGCCCAGCCGCGGAAGTAGTGCTCGTCCGGCGCCTCGACCGAGGCGAGTGCGCGTAGGCAGAACGCGACGAGCGTCGACCAGGTGCATCGGTGCTCGACCGCGACGCGCCAGAATCTGCTCACCGAGAAGCGGGGCACGAGCACCATCGACGAGCCCGTCCATAGAGTCGCGAGGAACGAGTACGACAGCGCGTTCGTGTGGAACAGCGGCAGGTGCACGAAGTTCACGTCGCTGATCGTCAGATCCTGGTGTCGGCTGTTGACCAGGCCGCCCCAGAGGCAGTTGGCCTGGGTCCAGACGACCGCCTTGGGCCGCGCGGTCGTGCCCGACGTGTACTGGATGCTGGCCGGCGCCGAGGACGGCGTCGGTACCAGGATCTCGTCCGGGTCGGCGAGGTACCGGCGGAAGGTCGCGGGCTCGTCGACCGCACAGAGCCAGCGCAGCGCCGACATCGCCTTACCGACGGGCTCGACGTGCTCCGCATCGGCGAAGGCAGCCACGATCGCACTGTGCTCGGCGAAGTAGGCCAACTCGTCGCTCGAGCTGCGGGTGTTCAGGCACACCGCGACCGCGCCAATGCTGGTGATTGCCGACCACGCGATGAGGAACTCCGGCCGGTTGTCCATCACCAAGGCCACGCGCTCACCCGGCGCGATGCCGGCTCGCCGAAGCCCGGCGGCCAGGGCGAAGACATCGTGCGCGAACGCCGCGTACGACCAGCGCTGCACCGGCTCGCCGGTGGGCACCCACACGAGGAACTCCCTGTCCTTCCTCGTCTCCG
>DASZHU010000062.1:0-2822 GCA_035937605.1 Acidimicrobiales bacterium
CACGCGATCCCAAGCATCGACACCGCGAGCACGAACAGGATCGCGGTGAGGGGGCGCTCACCGTCGTGCGGCAGACCCGGGAGCGTGAGCCGCCACGTGCGGCCGGCGAGCTTCCACATCGGCATCGTTGCGGCGATCAACACGCTCGCCGCGAAACCGAGCCACCGGTACGGACCCACGAGCGCGCGTCGTTGCGCAGCTGGCGCGCTGGGCGCGAGCTCGAGAGCCATCGTGACTGCGGACCTCCGGGGGCGAACTGCGCGGTGGGGGGCGGGCGAAGAATTATGACCTAGCCGAGCCCTCGCCGGACGCCAGCCTTGGCGTTGGACCGGGCGCTCGTCAAGAGCTCGATCACGCAGCTACCCGCAGGTCGCGTGCGGGAACCCGCCGATTTCGAGCGGTCCGCGGCACTGTGCTGAGGTGGAGACGGCATGAAGGTGTGGATCGATCAGGACCTCTGCACGGGCGACGGCCTCTGCACGGACCACGCGCCGGACGTGTTCACGCTGCTCGAGGACGGCATCGCCTACGTGAAGGACGGCGATTTCGTCCTCAACGACCCCGGGAGCTCGGCCAGCCTCGCCTCCGTACCGCTTCACCTCGAGCACGCCGTCGTGCACGCCGCCGACGACTGCCCCGGCGAGTGCATCTTCATCGAGGTGTTGGCCGTCCGGCTGTCGGGATAGACCGGAACGATGCTTCCCGTGCTCCTCCAGGTCGCGCCGTCGCCCGAGCTGGTCGACGCCTGTGGCTCGTCACCGAGCTGGGCCTGCCGGCAGATCTTCGACTCCACCGGCAACCACGCCCTCGCCGGCGCGATCGACTACGTCGTCGGCGCGCCGCTGCGGATCCTGTTCATCCTCGTCCTGGCGATGGTCGTCAGCCGCCTGGCGCGCCGCGCGATCCGTCGTTTCACGAACACGATCTCGGGCGCCGCGGCCGGCGTCGGCCGGTACCACACGATCCGCGAGCGCGCCCCGTCGGTTCTCATCCCCACGGAAGGCAGCGAGAGGGCCGCGTCGCGCGCGCAGACTATCGGGTCGGTGCTGCGCAGTCTCAGCACCGCGGTCATCTACTCGATCGCCGGTGTCACGATCCTCGGCGAGCTCGGGATCAACCTGGGGCCGCTCGTCGCGAGCGCGGGCATCGCCGGGGTGGCCGTCGGCTTCGGCGCGCAGAGTCTCGTGAAGGACTTTCTGTCCGGCGTCTTCATGCTCATGGAGGACCAGTACGGCGTCGGCGACATCATCGACGCCGGTGAGGCCAAGGGCACCGTCGAGGCCGTCGGTCTGCGCACGACCCGGCTGCGTGACGTGGAGGGCACGGTCTGGTACATCCCGAACGGCCAGATCAACCGTGTCGGCAACAAGAGCCAGGAGTGGGCGAGGGCGCTGGTCGACGTCTCCGTCGCGTACGACACGAACCTGCGCCAGGCCGAGGCGATCATCAAAGACGTCGCCGACTCGATGTGGCACGACTCCGAGTGGTCGACTCGGCTGCTCGAGGAGCCCGAGATCTGGGGCGTCGAGCATCTCGGAGCGAACGGCATCGACATACGGCTCGGCATCAAGACGCGGCCATCCGAACAGTTCACGGTGATGCGCGAGCTGCGCACCCGCCTCAAGGAGCGGTTCGACGACGAAGGCATCGAGACATCGTCCCCGCAACGCACGCTGTGGGTGCAGGCGAACGACGGCGCGGAGCAGCCGGTGCCCTCAGCCGGCGAGAGTGACGGTCACGACTAGCTCCTCGCCGGTGTCGGTCAGGAGCTCGGCGATCCGGCCGGCCTCGCGGAGGTCGTCGCTTGCTAGTGCGATCGCCTGGAGCGCCTCCGGCGGCGCGACGACCACGACACGCTCCACGTCGGCGCGTAGCGACTTCTTCGCGTCGGACTTGGCCTTGCGAACCTCGGCCAGCACGGCGACGGCGGCGTCGAGCACCGCGGGATCGCCCGATGTCGGCAGCTCCGCGGTGGTGGGCCACGACGCGCGGTGGACCGAACCGTCCTGCCACCAGCTCCACACCTCTTCGGTGACGAACGCGAGGAACGGTGCGAACAGCCGGAGCAGAGTGGAGAGCCCGGTTCGCAGCGCCACGACGGCCGACGGATCGCCGCCGTACGCCCGCGCCTTGACGAGCTCGAGATAGTCGTCGCAGAACGACCAGAAGAACGTCTCCGCGCGCTCGAGCGCGCGCGTGTAGTCGTACGACTCGAATGCCTTGGACGCGTCGCTGACGACGACGCGCAGTTGGGCGAGCATCGAGAGGTCGAGCGCGTGCGTGGCCTCGTCCGCGGTCTCGCCGAAGCCCAGCACGAAGCGCGACGCGTTGAGGAGCTTCGTCGCGAGCCGGCGCCCGACCTTGAATTGGTTGCGGTCGAGCGCGAGATCCATGCCCGGGCGGCCTCCTGCGGCCCAATACCGGACCGCGTCGGCGCCGTACTCCGCGATGATCCCCATCGGGTCGTCCGGCGAGTTGCCCGCAGACTTCGACAGCTTCTTGCGGTCGGGATCGATCACGAAGCCCGAGATGAGCGTGTCGCTCCACGGCGCGGTGTCGAACTCGTACTGCGCGCGGATGACTGTGTAGAAGAGCCAGGTTCGAATGATGTCGTGCGACTGCGGTCGCAGGTCCATGGGGAACACCCGCTCGAACAGATCGAGGTCGTCGGGCCAGCCGCCGACGATCTGCGGAGTCAGCGACGACGTGGCCCACGTGTCCATCACGTCGGGATCGCCCGTGAAGCCGCTGGGCTTGTCGCGCTGTTCGGGGGCGTAGCCGTCGGGCACGTCGGTTGACGGGTCGACCGGAAGCTGGTCGGC
>DASZHU010000063.1:0-7397 GCA_035937605.1 Acidimicrobiales bacterium
CCGCGCCACCAACGCTCGCCTCGCCGGCCTCGTCACCTACCTCGCGATCCCGCTGCCCTACGACGCGATCGCGCGAGGTCGCTGGGGTGGCCTGCTGATGTGGGCCGCGGCGCCGTGGATCGTGCGGCTGTTGGTGCGGGCCATCGGTGACGTTCCGTTCGATGCCGCGCGCCGACCTCGCAGCCGGCTGCGCACCATCGTTGCGTTCGGTTTGCTGCTCGCCGTCCTCGCGGCGTTCGTGCCGTTCGCCGCCGTCGTCGTCCCGCTCGTCGCGCTCGCGCTCGCCCTCGGCGGGGTGCTCGTGGGACAGTGGCGCGGGTCGAGCGGCGCGCTCGTCACGGCCCTCGGTGCCACCGCGGTCGCCGTCGTCGCGCATCTTCCCTGGGCCCTCGGGTTCGTGACGACGGGAACCCACTGGTCGGCGATCGGGGGCGTCCGCTCCGAGAGCGCCCCGCTCGGCATCGCCGACATCCTGCGCTTCCACACCGGGCCGCTCGGCGGCGGTCCGGTGGGTTTCGTGTTCCTCGTGGTCGCCGCGCTGCCGCTCGTGATCGGCCGCGACTGGCGCCTCGCGTGGGCCACACGAGCGTGGACCCTCGCCCTCGCGTGCTGGTCGCTCGTGTGGGTGGGCCAGCAGTCGTGGTTCAAGTTCGCGCTCGGTCCGCCGGAAGCTCTGCTCGCGCCCGCGGCGGCAGCGTTGGCACTCAGCGCCGCGCTCGGTGTCGTGGCCTTCGAGGTCGACCTGCGCGGCTACCGGTTCGGTTGGCGTCAGGTCGCGCCGCTCGTCACCGGCTTCGCGCTCGCGCTCGGCATCGTTCCCGTGCTCGGCAGCATCTTCGGTGGGCGCTGGAACGCGCCCGACGAGAGCTTCGCTCCGGTGCTCACCTTCCTCCACGACGATCAGGCCGCAGCCGGACCGTTCCGCACGGTGTGGATCGGCGATCCGGACGTGCTGCCGGCCGCGGGATGGCGACTCGACGACGGCGTCGAGTACGCCGTGTCCGATCACGGCCTGCCGACAGTCGAGGATCGGTGGGCGGCGCCGTCGGAAGGACCGACCCACCTGCTCGCCGACGCCTTGCGTCTCGCCGAGCACCGTGAGACGAGCCGGCTCGGCCGGCTGCTGGCGCCGATGGGCATCCGCTATCTCGTGGTCCAAGCCGAGAGCGCACCGGGCAGCGACGACGTTCGCCCGATCGCGCCGGATGTCGAGCGAGCCCTCGCCGAGCAACTCGATCTCCAGGAGGTACTCGTCGATCCCACGCTGCACGTGTACCGCAACGCCGCGTTCGCACCGTTGCGCACCGAGCTCACGAGCGCGGCCGCGTCGGCCGCCGCCAACCCGAGCTACTTCGACGCCGCGTCCGCGGCGGCCCTCGATCTCGGTAACGCACCGCCGCTGCTCACGGATCACAGCGGCTACACGTACGCCAAGGGCGCGGTCAACGCGGGCTCGACGATGTATCTCGCGTCCGGCTCGTCGCAGTGGTCGCTGTCGGTGGCGGGTCACGACGCGCCCCGCACCACCGCGTTCGGTTGGGCGAACGCGTTCCGGATCGATCAGGGCGGTACCGCGACCTTGAGCTTCAAGACGCCGATCACGCGGTACGCGTTGCTCTTCGTGCAGGTCGCGATCTGGTTCGTGCTGCTGCGCGCGCTCTGGCAATGGCGTCGCGACGACAAGGCGAGCTCGTCGTGACCGCGAGACGCATCCCGATCCTCGCGCTGATCGTCGTGGTCATCGTCGCGCTCGTCATGGCCGATCGCGCGTCGACGACACATCCGCCGCGGCAGACCGCCGCCGCGGTCGCGCTGCTGCCGGTTGCGTCGCCATCGGGCGCAGTGTCGACCGCGTTCTACTGCGCGGGCGGCGGGGCGACGGCCGGTGCCGTCTTCGACACGACCCTCGTCATCGCGAATCCGGGCTCCACCACCGCCAATGTGGAGGTGACCACGTACCCCGCCGCGTTGCCCGGGGACGCGGCCGGTGTTGCCGCGGTGACGAAGCTGCACCCCGTGACGCGTCCTGTTGCAGTTGGTGGGCGGACGCGAGCGGAGGTGCACCTGGCCGACCTCCAGGCGTCGCCGTTCGCCGCGGCTCTCGTGGAAACGAGCGACGGCGACATCGCCGTCGAGCGTCGAGTGGCGGACGGCGACGGCACGATCACCAGCACCAGCCCCTGCTCGTCGACGCCGTCGGACACGTGGTACCTGCCGACCGGCACGACGACGCGCGACGCCCACGAGGTGCTCGCGCTGTTCAATCCGTTTCCCGTCGATGCCGTGGTCGACATCACCTTCCAGACGAGCGACGGGTTCCGCAATCCTCCCGAGCTCCAGTCGTTGCCCGTGCCGGGCGGTCAGCTGCGATTGGTCGACGTCAGCGCATCGGCCCCTCGCATCGAGCAGCTCGCGGCCACCGTGGTGGCGTTGTCAGGCCGCGTCGTGGCAGACCGGCTCCAGCAATTCGACGGGACCGATCCGAAGCACCCCGCCGGCTTCGCGTCGACGGCGGGCGCGCCGAAGGCGTCGTCGGTGTGGACGTTCGGTGAGGGACAGGTCGGCGACGGGCTCCGCGAGGTGTTCACCATCGTGAACCCGTCCGCGCAGGCGGCTGCGGTGCAGCTCGAGGCCGTGTTGGACGACCCCGCGTCGAACGGCGCGGTCGACCCGATACCGGTGTCGGTTCCGGCACGCGGCTACGCGCAGGTCGTGATCAACGATCAGACCCGCATCCCGGCGAACGTCGGGCACAGCGTGACCGTGCGGTCGACCAACGGCATCGCTGTCGTTGCCGAGCGCGTCGTGACCGCGTCGGCCCCCGATCACCATCGCGGCTACGGGCCGGCACTTGGTGCGCCTGTCGTCGCGACGCGGTGGCTGTTCGCGCACGGTCAAGCCGCGACGGGCAAGATCGCGGAGCGCATCGTGGTGGTGAACCCGTCGACGGATTCGATCGCGCACGTGCGGGTCACCGCGCTGGCCCAGGGTGAGCCGCTTGCCATCGACGGCCTGCAAGGGGTCGAGGTTCCCGCGGGCGGACGGCTCGCCATCGACCTCCTCCAGCACGTGCAGCGACCGGACCTGCCCCTGCTCGTCGAGTCCGACACACCGGTCGTGGTGGAACGCGCGCTCTACGCCGGCAAGGGCAGGGGGATCTCGTTCGCGGCGGGCATGCCGCTGTTCGAATCCGTGAGCCTTCCGCCGGCACCGCCGCCGAGCACCACCACGACGGCCCCGGGCGCGCCGCCCCCGCCCGCCTCGAGCTGACCGACGTTCGTCAGCCGGGGACAAACTGCTGGGCGTGAGCAAGCGCAAGGCCAAGAGTGAGGCGATCGCGGTCGAACCGAAGGCGGCCAAGCTCGACGAGTACAAGGCCAAGCGCGACTTCGGCGCCACGCCCGAGCCCGCCGGATCGGTCTCCCCCGGCGACGAGCACCGTTTTGTCATCCAGCAGCACTCCGCCACTCGGCTGCACTGGGACCTCCGGCTCGAGCACGACGGCGTGCTCGCGTCGTGGGCCCTGCCACGCGGCGTGCCGTGGCATCCGAAGGAGAACCACCTCGCGGTGCACACCGAGGACCATCCGCTCGAGTACCTCGACTTCCACGGAGACATCCCCGATGGGAGCTACGGCGCCGGGACGATGACCGTGTGGGACACCGGCAGGTACGACATCGAGGAGTGGGAAGAGCGCAAGGCCGTGGTGGTCCTGCACGGAGCCCGCGCCCGCGGCAAGTACGCATTGTTCGCCACCCGCGGCCGCGACTGGATGATCCATCGAATGGATCCCCCGCAGGATCCGAATCGACGTCCGCCGGACGACACGCTGCGACCGATGGTGGCCACACCCGGATCGTTGCCGCAGGGAAAGGGTTGGGCGTTCGAGGTCGAGTGGTCGGGGCTGCGCGTGCTGCTCGCCAACCAACCCGGGCTCACGACGCTGACCGACGCCGCCGGCCGCGACGTGAGCGCCGCGTTCCCCGAGATCCGCCGCATCGGTCGCGCGCTCGGCGCGGAGGAGGTCGTGCTCGACGGCGTCGTCACGGCCGCCGCCGGCCGCGACTCCATCGATCGACGCCTCGCCGCCAAGTCGGACAGCACCATCCGGCGCATCGCGCGCGACCAGCCCGCCGCGTTCGTCGGCTTCGACCTCATCTGGCACGAGGGCTACGAGTGCTGGTCGCGGCCATGGCAGCAACGCCGTGACCGACTCGACTCGCTCGAGCTCGGGGGCGACCACTGGCAGGTTCCCGCGGCGCACATCGGCGACGGTGCCGCGCTGGCCGACGCGGCCCGCGCCCAACACGTGGCCGCGCTCATCGCCAAGCAGACGAGCGCTTCGTACACGCCCGGCGCCGCGTCACCGAACTGGATCGAGGTCTCGCTCGAGTAGCGCCACCGGAAAGTCGGCGCGCAGCCTTCCGAACGCAACGTCGCCGGCGACCACCTCGCCGTTGAGCACGTTGCGCCACGCGCCGGCCGGCAACCCGATCACGGCGTCGTCCGCAAGCCCGTGCAGCGGCAGCCGCGGCGCGACGACCCCGATCTCGTCACCGCGCGTGAAGGCCACGACGCGGTCCTCGCTCTCGCCGCGTACCGCGATCGACTCGTAGCCGCCGTCACGCCCGACTGCGTCCGGCCGTCGGCGCCGGAGCGTGAGGCCCGCATGCAGCAACGCCAGCTTCGGAAGGCCCGCGGCGCGGTGGCGCCGCCACAGCTCCGCGGCCGGCGTGCTCCGGACCGTGTCCAACGCGCGTGACCTCGCGTCGAAGTCGACGGCGCGGCGGTTGTCGGGGTCGACGAGGCTCGAGTCCCACAGCTCCGTGCCTTGATACGTGTCGGGGACACCCGGAGAGAAGAGCCGTAGAGCCAGCTGTGTCAGCGCGTTGACGTACCCCGCATCGGCGATCGCGGCGTCGAGGCGCTCGAGCTCGGCGCGGAAGTCGGCGTCGGCGAGGATCGACTCGACGAACCTGCGTGTCGCCTGCTCGTAGTCGGCGCTGACCCGAGTCCAACTCGTACGCCGCTTCGCCTCGCGCAACGACTTCTCGATCACCGTCCAGGCGCGATCGAGCGGCAACGGATGTCCGCCGACGAGCGTCTGGTAGATGAACCACTCATCCCGGCGATCCGGCGCATCGAGCGAGAGGTCGCGATGGCGATCGTTGGCCGTCGACCATTCGTGCACGGTCGCGACCCACTCCGCCGGAAGCTCGGAGAGCACCGCGAGTCGGGCGCGAACGTCTTCGCTCCGTTTCGTGTCGTGCGTCGACGTGGTGAGCATCGTGAGTGGCCAGTGATGCTGTTGCTCTTCGGCGCGCTCGTGGAATGCCGCCACGGTCATCGTCGGACGATCCGGCTCGGTGCCCACCTCGTTGAGGCACAGCAGCGGGGTCCACCGGTAGAACGCGGTGTCCTCTTCGCCCTTCGCCGCGACCGGTCCGGTCAGCTGCTGGAACCGCGCGACGAGGCCGGTCTCGTCCTCGCCGTGGAAGTCGCCGAGGAGCAGCTGTCCGATGAGGTCGAGCAGGTCGGGATCGAGGTCGGGCCGCGTCGCGCGGGCGCCCGCGATCGACCGGCCGACGAACGCTCGGTCGGCGTCGCTGGGCTCGACGCCGTGCACCACGTAGCTGCGGTACGCCGGCCCGTGCACGCAGACCTCGGCGAGCGCGTCGCGCAACTCGGACCGGGTGAAGTCGCGCCAACGCCGGTTGCGCTCGCACACGCGGACCAGCAACGACACGACCCTCTCCAGATCGGCGTCGAGGGACTCGCGCAGTGCCTCGCGGCGGGCGCCGAGCCTCGCCTCCGCATACGTCTCGGCGTCGCCGGTGAATTCTTCGTACGCACGCACCAATGCGTCGACTCCGCCCGCGTCGACCAGCAGACCCGCCGCGCCGGCGAGGAAGTCGTACCCCGTGGTGCCATCGATGGGCCACGTGAGCGGCGTGCTCTCGCCGGGCTGCAAGATCTTCTCTGCGACGATCCACGCGTCCGGCGCGAGCTTGCGTAGTCGCTCGAGATACTCCTGCGGGTCGCGAAGGCCGTCGAGGTGATCGATGCGTAGCCCGTCGACCGAGCCGTCGGCGACGAGCGCATGCGTGAGCCGATGCGTTTCCTCGAACACGGCGGGGCGCTCGCTGCGCAGCGCGACGAGCGAGTCGATGTCGAAGAACCGGCGGTAGTCGAGCTCGTGCGCGGCCGCCTGCCAACGGGCAAAGCGATGGTGCTGGCGGTCCAGCAGCGCATCGAGACGGTCGATGTCGGCGTTGACGTCGTCGAGCACGGGATCGATGCCCGAGCCACGACGTCCGGCGATCGCCCAGAGCTCGTCGGCCGTATCGGGGGAGAGCGGCGCGGTGTGCTCGTGATAGCGGACGACGAGCCGATCGCCATCGCGTGACAGCTTCAACTCGCCGCCCTCGAGCACCCGGCCGTAGTGGTCGCCGAGCACCGGCAGCAGCACGGAGCCTCGTAGCCGGCGCTCGGGCGGGTCCCAGTCGATGTCGAAGTGGCTCGCGTACGGGCTGTCGCGACCGAGCTCGAGCACGGACCACCACCACGCGTTCGCCGCGGTTGCGGCCATGTGGTGGGGGACGATGTCGAGCACCACGCCCAGCCCGGCGCCGCGGGCGGCGCGCACGAGCCGGTCGAACGCAGGCCGGCCACCGAGCTCGCCGCGCACCGAGTTCGGGTCGACGACGTCGTACCCGTGCGTACTCCCAGGGGTGGCCTCGAAGCACGGCGCCAGGTACACGTGGCTCACCCCGAGGCGGGCGAGGTACGGCACGATCGCGGTCGCTTCGTCGAAGCCGAAGTCAGGCCGGAGCTGGAGCCGGTAGGTGCCGATCAGCGGACGCGTCATCGGCCAACGATCGCGACGCTGTGCGCCGGGAGCACGATCGAGCCGTCGACGAGGCGCGCCTCCGCGTCGCTCGCCAGCAGCACGCGTCGATCGGGCGCGGTGTCGAGCGCCAGCCTCAGGCTGTGGTCGCCGATGTTCACCGCGATCGCTGTGTCGCCGCGCCACATCACCATCGCGGCCTCGGAGTCGAGCTCGTCGACAGCGGTGGCACCGGGCCGCGGATCCGACAGCTCGGGTCGTTCCCGCCGCAGTGCGATCACCCTGCGATACCAGTCGAGCATCTCGGCGTGGTACCCATCGCGGAGCTCGTCCCACTGCAACCGCGCCGCGTCCAGCGTGCTCATGGCAATCGGATCGGGGATGTCGGCGGGATCCCATCCGAAGTCGCCGAACTCCTGGGCGCGGCCGCGTTGCACCGCGTCGTCGAGCTCGGGGTCGCGCGGGCCGGCGAAGTACGGGAACGGCGAGGAAGCGGCCCACTCCTCACCCATGAAGAGGAGCGGGATGCAGGGCGAGCACAGCACGACGG
>DASZHU010000064.1:0-3679 GCA_035937605.1 Acidimicrobiales bacterium
CGACACCGTCGAGCACCACCTGTGCGATCGCCCGCGCCAGCGCCCGGTACGGACAGGGCTCGGCGTCGCGACGTTGTCGTTCTACGTGATCTGCTTCTTCGGCGGCGCGTCCGACGTGCTGTCGTCGACGTTCGGCCTGTCGGTGAACGCCGTGCTCTGGACGTTCCGCGTCGCGTTGTTCGTCGTGCCGCCGCTCGCGGCACTGTTGACGTACCGGCTGTGTCGCGAGCTGTCGAGCCGCGACGGACTACCGATCCAGAGCCGTGTCAGCTTCCGCGAGATCCCGGCGCGCCTGTTCGGGCGCTCACGCTCGCCGGCGTGACTGCGACACCATCCCCACGACCGACACGGCCAGCACGACCAGCCCCGGCACGGCGAACCCGAGGCCGACGATCAGACCGTTGAGCGCGAGCACGGCGCCGAGACCGACGCCGAACGGCCACACGCTTGCGTGCGGCAGGTACGGCGCCGCGTCGGCGTGGTCCGCGACGGTGTCCCCGTGTTCGCTCTGCACTCGGAGATAGATCCCGCACACCGCGGCGAGCGCCGAAGCCAGCGCGAGCATCGTCGCGCCGGCCGGTTCATACGACGCGAACCAATAAACGATGCCGATGACGGCCATGAACACGGCGATGCCGAGGAAGATCCGCCACGGGACTCGCTGGTCGCTGGACGATGTCGAGCTCAATGCTGGACTGCCTCGGGATGACTGACGTCCCACACCGGCCGGTTCGAGCGGATCGGCGGGAGCGGGCCGTCGAAATTGTTAGCGGGTGGGGGCGACGTGGTCGCCCACTCGAGCGTGTGCCCGTCCCACGGGTTGTCGCCCGCCGGTGCGGCATCGCGGCGGCGCAGTGTTCGCCACACGTTCCAGAGGAACGGCAGCGTCGACGCGCCGAGGAGGAACGCACCAATCGACGAGATGCGGTTCAGCGTCGTGAATCCGTCGGACGGGAGGTAGCTGGCGACCCGTCGCTGCATGCCGTCGAGGCCGAGCAGGTGCTGCACGAAGAACGTGAGGTGGAAGCCGACGAGCATCATCCAGAACTGGATGGTGCCGAGGCGCTCGTCGAGGCGGCGGCCGGTGACCTTGGGGAACCAGTAGAAGATCCCGGCGTAGAGCGCAAACACCGATCCACCGAACAGCACGTAGTGCATGTGCGCGACCACGAAGTAGGTGTCGGTCACATTGAAGTCGATCGGCGCTGACGCCAGCATCACGCCCGACACACCACCGATGAGGAACGTGACGAGGAACCCCAGCGCGAACTTCATCGGCGCGGGGAACGAGATGCTCCCGCCCCACATCGTGCCGATCCAGTTGAAGTACTTCACTCCTGTCGGCACGGCGATCAGCATCGACAGACCCGAGAAGTAGGCGAGCGACACGGCGCCGGTCGAGAACATGTGGTGGGCCCAGACCCCGACCGACAGCGACGCGATGGCCAACGTGGCGAGCACGATGCCGAAGTAGCCGAAGACCGGCCGGCGTGAGAACACCGGCAGCACCTCGGTGATGATGCCGAAGTACGGCAGCACGAGGATGTACACCTCGGGGTGGCCGAAGAACCAGAACAGGTGCTGCCACAGGATCGGCTGACCGCCTCCTCCGGGGTCGAAGATGTGCGCGCCGAGGTGGCGGTCCGCGAACAGCATCGCCCCCGCGCTCGTGAGCATCGGGAACGCGATCAGCACGAGCACGCTCGTCACGAGCATGTTCCACACGAAGATCGGCATGCGGAACATGGTCATGCCACGCGCTCGCATCGTGATCACGGTGGCGACGATGTTCACGCCGGTCAGCACGCCCGAGAGGCCCGTCAGGACCACCGCCATGATCCACAGGTCGGCGCCGTACCCGGGGCTGCGGCTGATCTCGGACAGCGGGGCGTAGGCGGTCCACCCGAAGGCGGCCGCGCCGCCGGCCGTCAGGAAGCTGGCGATGAGCGTGAGGCCGCCGAAGAGGTAGAACCAGTACGACATCGCGTTGAGCCGCGGGAACGCCATGTCGCGCGCGCCGATCTGCAACGGCACGAAGTAGTTCGCGAGCCCGAACGCGAAAGGACCGAGGAACAGGAACATCATGATCGTGCCGTGCATGGTGAACAGCTGGTCGTACGTGTGCTCGGACACGACGGTGCTGTTCGGGCTGTACAGCTGCACGCGGATGACCTCGGCAAGCGCGCCACCGACCAGGAAGAACAAGAACGCGGTCACCATGTAGGCCACGCCGATGCGCTTGTGGTCGGTCGACGTCAGGAACGCCAGCAAACCGGTCGCGCGTCTGGGCGTGGCCTCCGGCCCGTCGGCCGTCTGGGGTCGTTCGGCCACGATCGTCATTGGTGCGCCTTCACCCAGTGGCTGAAGTCAGACTGGCTGACGACGTTCACCACGAAGTTCATGCGCCAGTGGTCCAGACCGCAGAACTCCGCACAGCGTCCGTCGTACCGGCCGATCTTGTTCGGCGTGATGTCGAGCTTGTTGTCGACACCCGCGATGAGGTCGCGCTTCTCCAGGAAGTTGGGCACCCAGAACGAATGGTTCACATCGTTGGTGCGCAGCACGAGCTGGACCTTCTGGTCGACGGGAAGATCGAGCTCGGGTGTCTTCTGCTCGTCGGCGCTGATGACCGTGACGTGCTGGCCGGGGTACTCGAACTTCCAACCCCACTGGAAGCCCGTGATGTTCACCGTCATCGGAGGGTTGTGCGTGTTGGCGGTGAGCCGGTTCTCGACGTACCCACTGACGCCGAAGAGCACCGCGACGATCAGCACGGGCGTGACCGTATAGATGATCTCCATGCGGTGATTGGCGGCCTTCTGGTTCGGCAGCGTGTCGTCCCGCCGCCGATAGCGGATCGCGGCGTACGCGATCAGCGCGTACACGATGAGGGCAACGACGATCGCGGTGACGATGAAGCCCTTCCACAGCGAGAGCGCATCGCCTCCCTCGCGGCTGGCGGCGTCGGGCGCGCCGAAGGAGGGGAGCTCGCACCCCGCGAGCAGAACCGCCCCCGCGACGACGGCGAGCCTGCGGCGCATGGGGTCGGAACCTAGCGCCAGCCGCTGGACCAACATTCTCGACTGGATTTGTCGAGATACTCGACGGCCGATAGCATTTACCACCAAGTTCACAGACAATCCATTGAAAGGACACTCGTGGCTCGTCAGGCGCGAATCAGTGTCGTGATCGTCGCGGTGGCCGTGGTGCTGGCCGCGTGCGGGGGCAACGACAGCAGACCGGTCGCGGCCAGCGGGAGTGCGCTGAGCTCCGGGGGCGTCGTGGCCACCACGTCGAAGACCACTGTGCGGCTCGGCTACTTCCCGAACATCACGCACGCGCCCGCCATCGTGGGCGTCGAGAAGGGCTTCTTCCAGCGGGAGCTGGGCCAAGACATCCTCGAGACCTCGACGTTCAACGCCGGTCCGGAGGCGATCGATGCGCTGTTCGCCGACTCGATCGACGCCGCGTACGTCGGGCCCAACCCCGCGATCAACGCCTTCCAGAAGTCGAACGGCGACGCGATCCGAATCGTCGCCGGGTCGACCTCCGGCGGAGCGGGCCTCGTGGTGAGGCCGGACATCACGAAGGCGTCCGACCTCAAGGGCAAGAAGATCGCCACGCCGCAGCTCGGCAACACGCAGGACGTCGCCCTCCGCGCGTACCTGAAGTCGCAGGG
>DASZHU010000065.1:0-13767 GCA_035937605.1 Acidimicrobiales bacterium
ATCCCCGCGGTCTCGCGCACGATCCCGTTCTCCGGCGAGCAGCAGTACCTGATGCGAGAGGTGAAGCCGGGCCCGAACACCGTGATGCTGATCGCGTATGTGACCGTCGGGATCGTCGCCCTCGCCTGGGCCGCGGCGTTCGTGTTGGCGTGCACACAGATCCCGAAGTCTCCGCCGCTCGTCCGGCCAGCCGGTCGCCGTCGCCCTTCGTCCGGACCCCGGTCGCCGTCTCGACCCGCACCCGAGCCCGCGCCCGAGCTCGTCAGCCGCTGACGATGGTCGCGAGCGCCCAGATCACGGCAATTGCACCGATCACGGCCATGACCACGCTTCGAGCGACCGGGGCTTGCTCCATGTCGCCTTCTTGAGGCCGGTCCGGCGGGCGGACGAGGGCCAGCAAATTGCCCACGACGAGTGCTCCACCCATGGCCAGGACGAGATAACGCAGCAGGTCAGGGCCACCGAGCAACATTTCGCTTCAGCGTAGGGCCGGGCGTGCCGATACAGGGACCGGAGCGGGGGCCTGGCGCCTCACCTCTGGCGCGGCGAGCCACCCGTTGGGGTCGAGCAACCACGCACCGTCGAACTTTCTGAGGTTTTCCCTCAAGAGAGACCCCGGTCACGACGAAGAACAGGAGTACCTGATGGTCATCGCCCCCATCGGGTGCAGTCGGGGTACGGGGCGGGGGTTGCAACTCCCTCCAAACGCATCGCCACCAGTGCTTCCAGGGCGCTGGCGCCTTTCGTGGCCTCCGTCCCGCCCCGAGTTCCAGATGTCATCGCCCCCTCGCCAGGGGGCGGTGGCGTTTTTGGGCTCAGTTCGCCCCGCTCGCCGCCGGCGGCGCCGAACCCGGCGTCGTCGTGGTGGTCGTGAGTGTGGTCGGTGCGGTCGTGGTGGTCGGGCCCGGGATGCCGACGATCGAGCCGGTGCCCGTGTTCACCTGCAGGTCGTCCGCCGTCACGGTCGACCGGATCGACGTCGCCGCGGTCCGGTCCGTGGCCTCGACGCGCTCGATAACGGTGAGCGACGGCGCCAGCGTGGTCGTGTCGAAACAGAACAAGGCATGCCGGCCGTACGGGGGCGCCGGCACGTCCACCGCGAGATCGAGCCGGAAGCAGTAGCCCTGCGCCTGTGCGAAGTCGACCACGCGGTACAGCGGCCGGTCACCGCGGACGTACTGCTCCAGACCTGCGATCTCGCGATCGACGTCGGTCGTGTAGTCACCCGCGTCCTGGCCCGTGAGACACTTCGAGCTGCCGTCGGGGGCCGCGGCGCAGCGGTACACCTTGCCGCCGAGCCGTCCGCCGACGGTGCCGAGCCCGATGGTCAGGCGGTCGGTCGGGGGGCGTTGCACCGTCGTCGTCGTGTCCTCGAGGCGCTTCCCGTCCGGCAACGTTCGGGTGAAGTTCGACTGCACGACGAAGGTCGCCATGCGGCTCTGCCGCCATGTGCGCAGGAACTCCCGCGCCGCGGCGTCACCTCGCAACGACGGCGCCGGCGTGCCGATCACGAACGCCGCGACGCCCGCTGCGAGCAGCGCGACCACCGCGACACCAACCGGCAGCCGGCCGTCCTCCACGCGGCCGGACGGTACTGTGCGGTATGGCGTTTCATCATGTCGCGCTGGCCACCCGAGACCTCGAGGCGACACATCGCTTCTACACCGAGGTCATGGGCTTCGAGCTGCTGAAGGCGATCGTGGCGCCCACCCCGAACCCGAAGGGCGGCTGGGCGAAGCACGTGTTCTACGACACGGGGGGCGACGGACTCATCGCGTTCTGGGATCTGCACGACGACTCGATGGTCGACTTCGATCCCGCGATCTCGACGGGCCTCGGTCTCGAGCCCTGGGTCAACCATCTCGCGTTCGCGGCGCGCGACCTCGACGACATCGAGCTCCGCAAGCAGCGCTGGCTCGACTGCGGCTACGACGTCGCGGAGATCGACCACGGCTGGTGCACCTCGATCTATACGAACGACCCGAACGGCATCCTCGTCGAGTGGTGCACCGACACGAAGCCGTACACGGCCGACGACCGCGCCCGCGCCCAGCGGCTCGTGCACGAAACCGAGCCCGAGTTGGAGTCGCCACCGATGCCGACCTTCCACAAGGCCAGGAAGCCGGTCGACGTTCCCGCGTGAGGCGGCCGTTCCTCGGCTACTGGCCCGAGGATGACGACGACCCCGGTCTGCCGTTCGGACGTGAGCCCGTCGCGCTCGTGGCGCCCGACGGTGCGGTGGTGCGCGGTGTGTGGTGGACCCCGCCGTCCGGTACGGCGTGGCGCACGGCGATCGTGCTCTCGCATCCGCGCGCCGACTTCGGTGTGCACTACGCGTGCCCGTTGCTCGCGGCTGCCGGCTACGCCGTGTTCGGCTTCGCCACTCGCTACGTGAACAACGACACCGATTGCCTGCACGAGAACTGCGTCGTCGATGTGAGCACAGCCGTCGAGTTCGCACGCGAGCAAGGCGCCGAGGCCGTCGTGCTGCTCGGCAACAGTGGTGGCGGTTCGTTGATGGCGCTTGCGCAGGCGTCGACGGACGGCGGGCTCGGCGATGCGTTCGTCGCGCTGGCGGCGCATCCTGGCGAGGGCGTGTTCATGTTGCAGGTGATCGACCCGTCCGTGGTCGACGAGAGCGACCCGTTCGCCCGCGATCCGTCCCTCGACATGTACGACCCGGACAACGGCTGGCGCCCGTGGCCCGAGCCGTGCACCTACGACCGAGAGTGGCTCGCCCGGTACCGCGACGCGCAGGGCGCCCGCGTCGCACGCATCGACGCGGTCGCACGCGACGCCGACGCGGCGCGAGATGGAGCCCGAGCTCAGCTGCGCGACCTCGAGACCGGCTCGGAGCAATGGCGGGAGGAGCGCAAGCGGGCGGTGTTCGCGCGGTACATGACGATCTACCGCACACTCGCCGACCCCGCGTACCTCGACCTGTCCATCGATCCCGACGACCGCGCGATGGGCTCGATCTTCGCTTTTCCCGACCCGTTCGACTCGAACTACGGGCTCTTCGGGCTGGCGCGGGTGATGACGACCCGAGGGTGGTTGTCGACGTGGTCGGGCCTGTCCTCGCACGCCCGGGTGGCGTCGACGATTCCGTCGGTCACGGTGCCGACGCTCGTGGTGCACCCCACCGCCGACACCGAGATCAGGCGGTGGCAAGCCCGCGAGATCTTCGACGAGTCGGGCGCGGCGGACAAGACGTACGTCGAGCTCGCCGGCGCAACGCACTACCTCCAAGGGCGTCGCCGCGAAGCGGCCGATCTGATGATCGACTGGCTGCGCACGCGCGTGCCGTGACCGACCGGCCCATGATCGGCTGGCGAGAGTGGGTGGGCCTCCCCGACCTCGGCGTCGATTGGATCAAGGCCAAAGTCGACACCGGCGCCAAGTCGTCGTCGGTGCACGCATGGGACATCGACGTCGACGACGGCACGGCCGTCGTGCGCTTCCGCCTGCATCCACTGCAGGATGACGAGTCGATCGTTGCGTCGGCGACGGCACCCCTCGTCGAGCATCGCGACGTGCGCAGCTCCAACGGCGAGATCGAGACGAGGCCGGTGATCCGCACGAGCGCGGTCGTGCTCGGCCATCGCTACGACATCGAGCTCAGCCTCTCGCGGCGCGACGAGATGGGGTTCCGGATGCTGCTCGGTCGGTCGGCGCTGCGACGACGATTCGTCGTCGACCCGAGCAAATCGTTCATCGGTGGCGGGGATAGATTCACCCGCCCCGCATGAAGATCGCCATCCTCTCCCGCGACTCGTCGCTCTACTCGACCGACCGCCTCCGCGCGGCGGGCGAAGCGCGCGGGCACGAGGTGAAGATCATCGACTACCTGCGCTGCTACATGAACATCACGTCGCGGCGACCGCAGATCATCTTCCAGGGCAAGGAGCTCGAAGGCTTCGATGCCGTGATTCCTCGCATCGGCGCGTCGCACACGTTCTACGGCACCGCCGTGGTGCGGCAGTTCGAGATGTTGGGCACGTTCACCGCGAACGAGAGCCAAGCCATCACGCGCAGCCGCGACAAGCTGCGCAGCCTCCAGCTCCTGGCGCGCGGTGGCATCGGCCTGCCCGTGACCGGCTTCGCCCACTCGACGAAGGACATCGACGGGCTGCTCGACACGGTCGGCGGCGCACCTGTGGTGGTCAAGCTGCTCGAAGGCACCCAAGGCGTCGGCGTCGTGCTCGCCGAGACGAAGAAGGCGGCCGAGTCGGTCATCGCCGCGTTTCGTCAGCTCGACGCCAACATCCTCGTGCAGGAGTACATCAAGGAGTCGGGCGGCTCCGACATCCGCGCGATCGTGGTCGGCAACCGCGTCGTCGCCGCGATCAAGCGCACGGGCGCGGCCGGCGACTTCCGCTCGAACCTTCATCGCGGCGGCACCGCGGAGAAGGTGCGGCTCACGCCGGAGGAGCGGTCGATCGCCGTGCGGGCGGCCCGCACGGTGGGGCTGAACGTCTCGGGTGTCGACATCCTGCAGTCGAACCACGGCCCGGTGGTGATGGAGGTCAACTCCTCCCCCGGCCTGGAGGGCGTCGAAGGCGCCACGGGGGTCGACGTGGCGGGCAAGATCATCGAGTTCCTCGAGAATCACGCCCGGCCGAATCGAACCCGTGACCGCGTCAAGGGCTGACCGACCCCGCGCGCCCCGAGCGCCGCGCAACGACCCGATCACGATCGGCGGCGTCACGGTGATGCCCGGGACTCGGCGGCACGTCGAGTTGCCGGTGGCGCGTCTGCCGACGGACACGTCGCTGTCGATGCCGGTCGCGGTGATCAACGGGCTGCGGCCCGGGCCGAACCTGTTCGTGAACGCCGCGATTCACGGCGACGAGCTCAACGGCGTCGAGATCATCCGCGAGCTGCTGAGCCGGCTGCGCCCGCGAGACCTCGCCGGCGCGGTGATCGCCGTTCCGATCGTCAACGTGTTCGGGTTCGTGAGCGAGAGCCGGTACCTGCCCGATCGTCGCGATCTCAACCGCTCGTTTCCAGGCTCGCTGCGCGGCTCGATGACGTCGCAGCTGGCGCATCTGTTCATGACCGAGGTCGTGCTCCGTTGTCAGTACGGCATCGACTTCCACACCGGCAGCGACCATCGCACGAACCTCCCGCAGCTGCGGTGCGACCTGTCCGATGCCGAGGTCGAGCGACTCGCGAAGGCGTTCGCCGCACCCGCGACGGTCGACGCGACCTATCGCGACGGCTCGCTGCGTTCGGCGGCGCGCGCCGCCGGCATCCCGCTGCTCGTCTTCGAAGGCGGCGAGGCGCATCGATTCAACTTCACGACCGTGCGCGTCGGCGTGGACGGCACGCTGCGCGTGCTCGCCGAGCTCGGCATGGTGACGGGAGAGACGGTTCCCCCGGAAGGCGAGACCACCATCGTGCGGCACAGCCATTGGGAGCGGGCGCGCCGCAGCGGCATCGTGCGCATCGATGTGTTCCCGGGTCAGCCCGTGCAGCGCGGCGAGGTGCTCGGCATCATCGGCGACGCGCTCGGCATCCGCCGTATCGCGGTGCGGGCGAGCCGCACGGGCATCGTGCTCGGCTACACCCGCAACCCGATCGCCTCGCAGGGCGACGCGCTCGTGCACATCGCGGACCTGAGCGACACCGCTCGGGGCGGCCCGGCCAGGCCGCCGAGCTGAGGCACCACGCGCTCAGGCCGGCGGCGTGAGCGTGGCGACCAGGGGCAGGTGATCGCTGACCGGCGCGTCGCCGATCGTCACCGCATCGATCGTCAAGCCGGCGACCGCGATGTGGTCGATGCGTTGCGTGGGTGACCACGCGGGCTCGGTCGGCGGCCCGCCTGCGAGCTCGAAGCCGGCGTTCGTGAAGAGGTCGGCGACGTCGTCGGGGCGCAGGTTGAGATCACCGAGCAAGACGCAGGGTCGAGACAACGGCGCGATCTCCTCCAGCAACCAGTCGAGCTGGCGCCGGGCTTCGTTCGCCTCGTTCTGAAGGTGCGTCGCGACGATGGTCACAGCGACCTCGTCGACGCGCGCGTCCGCGATCAGCGCGACCCTCGGCTGCCCCCACGCGTGAGGGAGCGACAGGTGCCGGAAGGAGGCGGAGCCCCGCACGCAGAGCACGATGCCGTCGCGGCCGGTGACCGCCAGGCGGCGGGCGGGTGCGAACTCGAAGCAGGTGGCCTCGGCGGCGCCCGCGAGCAGCCGCGGCTGGTCCGCGAACCACGAGCGGATGACGCGGAGGTCGACCTCCTGCGCGGCGACGACGGCCGCGCCGAGCGCAGCGACACCGTGCGCGAGACGACGGTTGGACGCGAACCCGCGTTGCGGACGGCCGTGACGCACGTTCCACGTCGCGACCCTCACCGCGGCACATAGAGCACGACGCCATCCACCTCGGCGGCGCGCACATATCCAGCCTCCACGTATCGACCGAACTGCGGGAAGCGATCCAGCGAGAACGACGTGCCGACCGACGCGTCGACGATCAGCTTCGGGGGATCGGCGGCGAGATCGGCCTGGAGGTCGTCCCACGCTCCGTCGACCGCGTACTGCGGCCCGACGTGTTCGGAGCTGCGGCCGCCACCGAAGCCGGTGAGGAAGCCCGACGTCAGAAAGCGCGTCGCCGGCCGACGGTTGGACGCCCAGTAGGCCTGCGGAAACTGACCCCACACGAAGATGTGATCGCCCGCCGCCGTCCTCGCATCGATGGCGTCGGCCACCTGCGCGTAGGGCATCAGCACGTTCGGATGCATCGACAGCGTCAGCCCAAGGAAGACCACGATCGACGCGCCGCCGAGCACGGCCGTGCGCAGCCACTCGACTCGCTTCGCATTGACGAGCGTTCCGGCCGCGAGCAACGCGAACGGGGGCGCGAGTTGCAGGAAGTAGTGGCCGAAGAAGCGGAAGCCGGCCGCGGCCCCGATGAACGCGGCCGCGAGCCACAGCCACAGGTCGAGGTCGTGGCGCCGCCGTCGCCACGCGCCGACCACGAGCAGGAGCGCGCCGAGGTTCGCGGCGAGGAACACACCGATGCTCGACGCGCCGCGCCCGAGCACCACCGACCAGGATCCGCTCGCGTCGAGGTAGCTGCCCGTGCCGGTGAACACCCAGAAGAAGAAGTCGTGCCATCCGAACCCGAGCGCGACGACGGCGATCGGCACGGCGAACGACGCGCCGAGGATCACGATGCCCCGAAGGCGATCGCGGCGCCACGCCAGGTAGGCGATCGGCAACATCGTCGTGGCCGCGACCTGCTTGGCCAGCGTCGCCACCGCGGCGGCGAGCCCGGACGCGGCCGTGCGCTCGCGATCGGCGAGCAGCACCGACCCGCACATCAGCGGGAGCATGAAGACCTCGAAGTTGGCGGCTTGGCTGTCCTCCAACACGAGACCGGCACTCGCGACGAGGTACAGCATCGCGGCTGCGAACCCCGGCGCATCGCCCCATCGTCGGCGTGCGATCGCGGCCACCATCAGCGCGGTGAGAATGTGCGCGAGCAACGCGAGCACTCGCACCGACACGAGATCGTCCGACCCGGTGATGCGGAACGTGGCGGCGTACAGGTACGGGACCACCGGCGGCTTGCGATCGACGACGTCCTGGTACAGGCGGCCACCGTCGTTGAGCACCTGTGCCTGCGTGGCAAGGAACGCCTCGTCGGGGTTCAACACCTCGGTGCGCACGAAGCCGGGCAGGTGCGCGATCGCGGCCACGAGCGCGACGGCCGCGACGAATCGCCAGCCGGAGAGCCAGCGCGTCAGCGGACGCGTCGGTTCGGTGGTGAGGACCTCCACGGGCTCACCAGTCTGGCTGCTGCGCGCCTGTCACATCTCCCGGCCCATGTCATGGAAGCGGGCGGACTGCGGCAGCCACGCCAGCCGCACGTTGCCGGTCGGCCCGCTGCGGTGCTTCGCGACGATCACTTCGGCCATGTCTCGGTCAGGGGTCTCGGGGTTGTACACCTGGTCGCGGTAGAGGAAGAGCACCACGTCGGCGTCCTGCTCGATCGAGCCGGACTCACGGAGGTCGGCGAGCATCGGTCGCTTGTCGGCGCGGGTCTCGAGTTGGCGGTTGAGCTGGGCGAGGGCCACGACGGGCGTCTCGAGCTCACGAGCGAGGATCTTGAGGTTGCGGCTGATCTCGGACACCTCGACCTGACGGTTCTCGCGATCGCCGCGGCCGGTCATGAGCTGGATGTAGTCGACGATGATCACGCCGAGGCTGCCGATGCGGCTCTTCAGCCGTCGCGCCTTGGCCCGTATGTCCATCACGGTGAGCATGGCGTTGTCGTCGACGAACAGCGGGGCCGGCGACAGGCGACCGACGGCGTGGTTGATGCGGGTCCAGTCGTGCTCGGTGAGCCGGCCGGTGCGCAACCGCTTGCCGTCGACGTTCGCCTCCGCCGCGATCAGGCGTTCGGTCACTTCGAGCTGGCTCATCTCGAGGGAGAACAGGAGCACGGGCTTCTCGACTTTCACCGCCGCGTGCCGCGCCATTCCCAGCGCGAACGCGGTGTTGTGCGTCGGGATCATCGACTCGCCAGCCAGGTAGAGGTGGCTCGGAGCGTCGACGGTGATGCACCGCACGGGCACTGACGACACCGGGCGAATCGCGGCGACCGCTCGCCGAGTCGTTCGACCGAACGCCCGCCGGCTTCGGTTTGCTTCGAGTCGCTCCGCGTGGCGCGACACGCGGAACACCGGGTCGAGCGGCGACCAGCGGATGCGATGGGCGGTAGCTGTCCCTCCGTCGGGCAACCGCACGAAGCGTTCGATGATCTGACTCGGCTTGTGGCCGAGTGAGCACACGAGTTCCCGGGCCTGCTCGAGCAACGGGCGATTCGCCAGGCAGAGCTCGACCGTGCCGTTGTTGGTCATCTCGCCGTCGGTGTCGAGCAGCCCTTGCAACAACGCGAGGCGCTGTTTGAACGACGCTCGCAGATAGTGGGAGGGGATTGCTCCGATCTCCGCGAGCCAGCGACCCAACAGGTACGGATCGACGTCGAGGTCGATTTCGGCGAGGTCGAGAGGCATCGCCACCGGCACGTGCCAGTTGAGACGATGCGACCCGGCGCGGATGCCCTCGTCGAGCATCTGCTGCGTGGTGACCACCTGGCCTTCCCAACAGCGGGGGCCGAGTTCATGCGGAATCCCGAACCATTGGTGATCCGCGTCGGCGACGATGACCGAACCGTCGTCGAACGCGACCTCGTAGCACTGACGGTCGAGCTGTATCGGCGTCGCGTACGTGACTGCACACGGCTGGCCCTGGTCGTCGAGCACCTGGTCGCCGACCTGCAGGTCGCCCATCGTGGTCCACCCGGACGGCGTCGGTATCGGCGTGTCGAGGCTCAGGGCCTTACCCATGCTCGGGCGCGCGCCGACGACGACGAGTGAGCTGGGTTGGAGGCCGGAGAGCAGCTCGTCGAGGTCGGTGTAACCGGTGGCCAGGCCGGTGACTGCTTCTCTGCGGTCGTAGAGCTGCTCGAGACGGTCGAGCAGCGGGCCGAGCAGCTCGTTGAGCACCTTCGTGGAATCGGTCAGGCGCCGTTCGGCCACCCCGAACACCATCGACTCGGCCTCGTCGATGCTCTTGGCGACGTCGTCGGGCAGCCCGTAGGCCTTCTCGGCGATCTCGCCGGCGACGTAGATCATCCGCCGCAGGAGGGCGTGCTCCTCGACGATCTTGGCGTAGCGCCCCGCGCTGGTAGTGGCAGGGGTGTTCGCCTGCAGCCCGACCAGCGCCGTCTGGCCGCCGATCGCGTCGAACACATGGGCGTGGGCCGGCTTGTAGAAGTCGTCGACGCCGACGCTCTCCACGGCAGAGGCGATCGCGTCCTTCGACAGCAACATCGCGCCGAGCAACGACTCTTCGGCTTGCAGGTTGTGGGGCGGTACGCGGGCGGGGCGCGGTCCCCCGCGTTCAACATCCGGTCGCACGTCCGCCATGAGACGTTCACCTTGCTCCGGCGGCCCTGGGGACCGCTAGAGGCTCATCTTGTGGAATCCCCTGTGGACGCACACCCTCACTATGTGGACGGGGTGTGACAGTGGAGCCTGCCGATCAGGCCGTGACGACGTCGACGGTGATCGCGAACTCGACGTCGGGATGCAGCCGCGTCGGTACGAGATGCGTGCCCAGCGACTTGATCGGCTCGTCGAGGTGCAGCTTGCGGCGGTCGATCTCGATACCGGTCTGCTCCTGCACCGCGGTGGCGACGTCGACCGTGGTGACCGACCCGAACAAGCGGCCTTCGGCTCCGGCCTTCGCCTTCACCGTGATCACCTTGGGCACGAGCGCGGATGCGACCTCCTCGGCCGCGCCGCGATCCTTGGCGTCACGGACGTCGCGGGATCGGCGCATCGACGCCGCCTGTGCGACGTTGCCCTCGGTGGCCCGCAGGGCGAAGCCCTTGGGCACGAGGTAGTTCCGAGCGAAGCCATCGGACACGTCGACGATGTCGCCCTTCTTGCCGGCGTTGCTGAGGTCGGCACGCAGGATCACCTTCATGACTCGTCTCCGCGATCCACCTCGAGATCGCTGAGCTCGACGGCCTCGCCGACCGCGGCGTCGTCGACCAACTCGTCGAACCCGCTGTCGACCTCGTCGAGCGCGTCGCCGTCACGCGACGGCGGCGGCCCTTGCGGGCGCGGCGGCGGGCCGTCGGCGCGGCCCGGGCCGCCCGGGCCCCGGTCGCGCGACGTGCGCTGTGTGGTGACCCGGTTCGTGTAGGGCAGCAGCGCCATCTCACGCGCGTTCTTGATCGCGCGGGCGACCTCGCGCTGCTGCTGTGCGTCGTTCCCGGTCACCCGGCGGGCGCGGATCTTGGCTCGGTCGGACATGAACCGGCGCAGGAGGTTGATGTCCTTGTAGTCGATGTACTCGACGCTCTCCTGGACCAGGACGCTCGTCTTCTTCTTGGACCGGCGAGCGTTGTCCTTGTTCTTCGTGCGGGGTGCTTTCTTCGCCATCGGTTAGAAGGGCTCCTCGTCACCACCGGCATACGCCGGGGTGGGCTCGTTGGACGCGGGACGACTGGCCGCGGCGCCTCCGCCACCTCCGCCGCCACCGAACTCGCCGCCCTCGCGACGCTCGTTCTTGGTGACCTCGACGGTGGCCCAGCGCAGGCTCGGCCCGATCTCGTCGGCCACGACCTCGACGACGGAGCGCTTCTCGCCCTCCTGCGTCTCCCACGAGCGCTGCTCGAGCCGGCCGTTCACGAGCACGCGCGCGCCCTTCTGCAGCGAGCTCGAGGCGTTCTCACCGAGCGTTCCCCACGCGGTGATGTTGAAGAACGACGTCTGCTCCTCCCACTGGCCGTTGCGCTGGAAGCGCCGGTTGACGGCCATGCCGAACGTGGCGATGGGCTGGCCGGACGGGGTGAAGCGCAGTTCTGGATCGCGGGTGATGTTGCCCACGAGGGTCACGGTGTTGTCGGGCATCTCGAATTCTCCTCAGGTCATCCGGCCGCGGCCGGGGCCTGCTCACCGAGAAGGCCGCGCCGGGCGGCCTCGCGGTCGGGCAGTCGGATCAGCTTGTGGCGGACGATGTCGTCCGCGAGCCGCAGTTGGCGCTCGAGATCGTCGAGCGCGCCACCCTCGGCCACGATCTCGAAGACCACGTAGTAACCCTCGGTCTTGTGATCGATCTCGTAGGCGAAGCGGCGCCGACCCCAACGCTCGGTGGTCTTGATCTCACCTTGCTTGGCCGTGACCTGCTCGCCGATGCGGTTGATGGCGGCGTCGATACCGGTGTCGTCGGCGCTGCCGTCGACGATGACCATGAGTTCGTAGGCTCGCATGAGCGAGTCGTCACCTCCCTGTGGACCCGGCCGAGCCGGGGCCCCGCCGGATGCGAGGCAGGGTTTCGATTGAAGAAGAGATCGTAGCCGTCACCCCTCGATCATGCGAAGGGGCTGTGACACTCAGCTACACGGCGCGTTCTCGTCCGTGACCTTCGTGCCCGAGGCGATCCCCAGCGACGCGAGCTGGCCTTGTGGCACCTCGATGGCCAGCCGGTACGGACCGGCCGCGGGGTAGTTGCGGCAGTTGGGGCTGTCGGCACATGGTTCCATGTCCGCGGTGGACACGAGATCACCTCCCGAGCTGACGAACGCGATCGACAGCGGCATCGGCGTGTTGCGCATCCAGTAGCTCTCGGTGACGTCCGAGGTGTAGCGGAAGAGCATGCCGTCGTAGCCCCCGAGCTTCGGGTCGGTCACCTGCATCAACCCGCGGGCGCGCTGCTGGTCGTTGGCCGCGAGGAGCAGGCACCACTCCATGAGCTTGTCGGCGAGTTGCACGGAGATCTTCGTCTCGCCGAAGCCGGCGAGGCGGGTGCGCACGGCGTGGCTCGACGGGGTCGCCGGCGCGCTCGGCGAGACGACGTATGGGTCGGGCGGGTTGTTCGCACCCTTCACGACACACCCGATGAGCCCGAACACCAACACCACACCGATCGCCCACCGCAGGAACACGAGTCCGCGCGGTGTCGACAGCGACGCGAACGGCGTAGTCACGCCGTCTTGCTAGCACTCCCGTAGAGGCTCAGGGTCTCGGCGACGTCGCCTGACAGGTGGTAGCTCTCCTCGTCCGCCGGGAAGCGACGGGTGCGCACGTCGTTTGCGAACGCGGCCAGCGCGGCGGTGCCATCGGCCTTCAAGGACGCGTACCGGCGCACGAACTTCGGGATGATCCGATCCTCGAGGCCGAGCACGTCGTGGAAGACCAGCACCTGGCCGTCACAGTGCGGGCCCGCGCCGATGCCGATCGTCGGGACCGTCAGCGCGTCGGTGACCATACGGGCGACCTCGTCGGGCACACCCTCGAGCACGATGGAGAAGCAACCCGCGTCCTGGAGCGCCTTGGCGTCGTCGACCAGCGCGAGCGCGGCCGACACCTCGCGACCCTGCACCTTGAAGCCGCCCATCGCGTGCATCGACTGAGGCGTCAACCCGATGTGACCCATCACGGGGATCTCGGCGTCG
Organism: Acidimicrobiales bacterium; assembly: GCA_035937605.1. Lineage (GTDB taxonomy): Bacteria > Actinomycetota > Acidimicrobiia > Acidimicrobiales > JACDCH01 > DASUCS01. Next base: position 12,973 of record DASZHU010000065.1, read on the forward strand.
ACGATCGCCTCCACCATCGGCAGGCGTTTGCGACCACCCTCGAGCTTCACCGACTGCGCGCCCGCCCTGACGAGCCGGGCCGCGTTGCACACCGTTTCCTCGACCGACACGTGGTAACTCATCCACGGCAGGTCACCCACGATGAGCGGACGCGGCTTGGCGCGCGCCACCGCGGCAACGTGATGGACCATGTCGTCCACCGTGACCTGCAGGGTGTCGTCGTAGCCGAGGACCACCATCGCAACCGAGTCGCCCACGAGGATCAGGTCGACGCCGGCTTCGTCGGCCATACGTGCGGCGGGCGCGTCGTAGGCCGTGACCATGACGAGAGGATCACGACCAGCGCGGACCTTGCAGGCCCGAACCGAGGGTGCGGTGAGCGCAGCGGCCATCACGGCCTCCTTTTCCCGTCCGGCGCCACGTGGCTGCCGGCGATGACGGAAACAGTACCGTCCGAGGCGTGACCGAGACCAGCCGCTGCGAGTCCTGCGGTCGCGACGACGAAGAGGTCATCGCGGTCCACCGCGTCTACGTCACGCCCGAGACGTGGGACACCGAGGGCAAGGTCGAGGTGATGCACGAGGTCGAGCAGTGGTGCTTCGTCTGCCGCAGCCACTACCCCCACCAGGAGGTCGGCTCGGAGACGCCCGAGCTCTAGTGATCTGAGTTGCTGATCCGCTGGCAGTAGTTGGCGAGGCTGTCGAGGATCTCGTCGGCGGTCTTGTGCCAGACGTAGGGCTTGGGATCGTCGTTCCAGTTGGTGATCCAGGTGCGAATCGATGCGACGAGGTCTTT
>DASZHU010000066.1:0-6824 GCA_035937605.1 Acidimicrobiales bacterium
GGCTTCAGGTTGGCGAGCGTCTCGACCGTCGTGCCCTCACGGATGCCCTCGTCCGCTTTCACGATCTCGTCGAGCTCGACGACCTCGTTCTTCTCGCGGTCCCACAGCTTGCCCTTGAGAGGGACGATCTCGTTGTCGAAACGACCCTCGTCACGCGCGAGCGCGGCGCGCTGCTGCGACTGTGCGCCGAACCGGTCGAGGTCTTCCCGGCTCAAGTTCCACTTGTCGGCGATCAGCTCGGCCGAGATGCCTTGCGGGACGAGACCGCCCTGCGGCTGGTAGCGATTGATGACCGACGGGCCGAACGGGAACGAGCCCGGAGTGATCGAGGCGCCCATCGGCGTGGTCGTCATCACCTCGACGCCCGCGGCCACGACGACGTCGTAGGCGCCGGCGATCACGCCCTGCGCCGCGAAGTGCACCGACTGCTGCGACGAGCCGCACTGGCGATCGATGGTCGTGGCGGGGACGGTCTCGGGCCAACCGGCGCCGAGCACCGCGTTGCGGCCGATGTTGAGACCCTGGCTGCCGACCTGCATGACACAACCCATGATCACGTCGTCGACGAGCTCCGGATCGAGGCCGTTGCGCTCCTGCAACGCCTTGAGGACCTCGGCAGCGAGGTCGGTGGGATGCCAACCCGAGAGCTTTCCGTTGCGCTTGCCGCCGGCGGTGCGGACGGCGTCGACGATCACGGCAGTGGTGGCCATTGGGCGGGCTCCTTGTGTGCCTCGTGCGGACTTGACCGGTCGGTCAAGTCTGACCAGCGCTGGCCCCGCGGGTCAAACGGTGGTGTCATGGGGCGGTGGGGGTCGGCAAACCCAGCGCGCAAGCGCGACTCGCGCGCATCCTCGAGGCACAGTCGGTACTCGCACGCGTGGCCGCCACCCTCGGACCGGACCTCGACATCGACGAGGTGCTGGCATCGGTGCTCACCGCGATGCGCAAGCTGCTCGACTTCAAGGGCGGGACGGTACAGCTCGTCGACGAGCGTGGCGTGTACATCGCCGCGTCGGATCCACCGGTGCCTGACGAGATGAAGGTGCTGCGCGTCCGCGTCGGCGAGGGCCTGTCGGGACGCGTCGTCGCAACGGGCGGGCCCGTATGGTCCGACGACATCAGCACCGACAACCGCGTGAGCGCGTCGATGCGCGAGATCGGCAGCAACCTCGGCACGAGGAGCTATCTCGCGGTGCCGCTCGTGTGCCTCGGCGAGACGATCGGCGCGCTGCAGATCGACTCGAGAGAGGTCGACGCGTTCGATGACGACGACGTCACGCTCCTCGAAGGCCTCGCCGCGCAGATGGCCGGCGTGATCGAGAGCGCGCGTCGCTTCGTTCTCGTGATGGAGCTCGAACGGCTCAAGAGCGACTTCATCTCACGCGTGTCACACGAGCTGCGCACACCGATCACGATCATCGACGGCTTCGTGATGACGATGCTCGATCACGGTGACCGCCTCGACGCGGACGCTCGCCGCGACATGCTCACGCGCTGCCGCACCGCGAGCGCGCGGCTGTCCCGTCTCATCGAAGAGCTGATCACGTTGGCCAGGCTCGAGACCGGCGTGATCCAGGCATCGCCCGCGGCGACGAAGATGAAGAAGCTGCTCGACGACGTGGCGATGGCCGCGACCGATCCGGGCGCCGTGGCGACCAAGGCGCCCGACGACCTCACGCTCATGATCGATCCCGAGCTGGCCCGCAGAGCGCTCGGGCTTCTGGTGGACAACGCGGTGAAGTACGGCGACGTCGCCGAGGTGGTCGTGGACGAGAACGGAACCATCGAGGTCCGGGACAGCGGTCCCGGCATCGCGGACGACGTGAAGGAGTCCGTCTTCGAGCTGTTCACCCGGGGGCGCGGCACCACCGACGTGCCGGGGCTGGGTCTCGGGCTCCCGATGGCGCGCACGCTGATCACGGCAATGGGCGGAGAAATGACGATCGCCGATCGGCCCGGAGGTGGGACGGTGGTGCGGATCAGCCTGCGCTGACGCGCTCCCGTTCCCCTCTCCGAGATGACCGCTTCTCTCCTCGCTCGCGACCTGACGCTCTCCTTCGGCGAGCAGCTCATCCTCGATTCGGTCGAGGTGCGGCTCGCGGGGCGCGATCGCGTCGGCGTGGTCGGTCCGAACGGGACGGGCAAGACGACGTTGTTGCGCGTGCTCGCCGGTCTGCAGGTGCCGGATCGCGGCTCGGTGGCGCCCGCCCCGACGACCGCGACGATCGGCTACCTGCCACAAGAGCCCGAGCGACGCGCCGACGAGTCCGTCCGGACGTTTCTCGAGCGCCGCACCGGCGTGACCGCCGCGCAGCGAGAGCTCGAGGCGGCCATTCGAACGATCGAGTCGGATCATGACCGGTACGACCTCGCGTTGCAGCGCTGGATGGCGCTCGGCGGCGCCGACCTCGACGCTCGCATCGGCCCGGTGCTGGACGACCTGGGTCTCGACGATCGGGTGCTCGACCAGGACATGACCTCGCTCTCCGGAGGTCAGGCGGCCCGCACGTCGCTTGGTGCAATCCTGCTCTCTCGATACGACGTGTTCTTGCTCGACGAGCCGACGAACGACCTCGACTTCGATGGCCTGGCGAGGCTCGAGGGCTTTCTCGAGGCCCTTCCGGGCGCGGCGATGGTCGTGTCGCACGACCGCGCGTTCCTCGAGCGCACGATCACGAGCGTGCTGGAGCTCGACGAGCGCTCCCATCGCTCCCGCAGCTTCGCCGGCGGCTGGCTCTCCTACCTCGAGGAGCGCGCCACGTTGCGGCGTCATGCGGAAGAGGCCTTCGACGAGTACCGAGACAAGAGGCGCGCGCTCGAAGAGCGCGTGCGCTCGCAGCGCCAGTGGGCGGTGCAGGGTGTTGCCAAGGAGAAGAAGAACCCGAAGGACAACGACAAGGCGCAGCGCGACTTCCGCTTGAACCGCACGGAGAAGCAGGCTGCGAAGGTTCGCGTGAGCGAGAAGGCGCTCGAGCGGCTAGACGTCGTGGACAAGCCGTGGGAGGGCTGGCAGCTGCAACTCAGGATCGCGACCGCGCCCCGTTCCGGCGCGGTGGTCGCCCGGCTCGACGGAGCAGTCGTTCGTCTGGGCTCATTCGTGCTCGGGCCGATCGACGAGGAGATCGGGTGGGCCGAGCGGGTCGCGATCCTCGGTCCGAACGGCAGCGGCAAGACGACCCTGCTCGGCGCACTCCTCGGTCGCCTTCCGCTCGCAGAGGGATCACAGTGGCTCGGCCCGGGTGTCGTCGTGGGCGAGGTCGACCAGGCCCGCGGTCTGCTCACCACGGACGAGTCGTTGCTCGACGCGTTCGTCGCTGCGAGCGGTCTCATATCCGAGCAGGAGGCACGTGGGCTGCTCGCGAAGTTCGGTCTCGGCGCGGACCACGTCGCCCGCACCGCCGCCTCGTTGTCGCCGGGCGAACGCACTCGCGCCGTGCTCGCGATGCTCATGGCCCGCGGCACGAACTGCCTCGTGCTGGACGAGCCGACCAACCATCTCGACCTGCAGGCCATCGAGCAACTGGAGCAGGCGCTCGACACCTACGACGGCACACTCCTTCTGGTGACCCACGATCGACGGCTCCTCGACGCGGTCCGCATCGACCGGACGATCGCGGTCGGCGGGAATCCTGCGGGACACGGCAGTGACGTCTCTCGACGGGCACAAGCCGACACCTGATCATCGCCGCATGGACGGGCGCGTGCGGCAACAGCTGATCGAGCGGTACGAGAGCGGCGTCGACGAGGTGCGGGCCGCGCTGGCAGGAGCGACCGAGGCCGACCTCGACCGCAAGCCGGCCCCCGAGGAATGGTCGGCGCGCGAGGTGGCGCACCACCTCGCCGACTCCGAGACGATGTCGACGATCCGGCTCCGCCGTCTGATCGCGGAACACGAGCCGCTGATCCCCGCCTACGACGAGGCCGAGTTCGCCCGACGCCTGCACTACGACCGTCCGATCGAACACTCACTCGCGCTGTTCGCGGCAGTGCGCGCGGCCAACGCCGAGGTGCTGCACACCTTGACCGACGACGAGTGGGCGCGGGCCGGCACCCACAGCGACGACGGGTCCTACTCCGTCGAGCGATGGCTCGAGATCTACGCGGCCCACGGCCATGACCATGCCGACCAGATCCGCAGGGCGCGAGAGGGTCGGTAACCTGCGCGGCGGTGCTCGAGACCTTCCCCGCTCCCCCGTCGTGCACCCGTGTGCGCTTCACGTCCGACGAGCTCACGTCGCTGTGCCCCATGACGGGCCAGCCCGACTTCAACACCGTCGTGATCGACTATGTGCCGAACCTCACGTGCATCGAGACGAAGTCGCTCAAGCTGTATCTCTGGTCGTTCCGCGACAAGGGTGCGTTCTGCGAGCAGCTCGCTGCGGACATCGCCGCCGAGGTGCAACGCGCCGTCGAGCCGTTCCGCGTACGCGTGACCGTCACCCAGCACGTCCGTGGTGGCATCGAGACCGAAGCCACCGCAGAGCTACCTACTCCCGCCTGAGTACTCCACGCCGGCGGTACAGGTCTCGCGCACGACGACCTTGCACAGGCCGGTCAGGGTGATCGACAACCGCTCCCAGATCCAGATAGCGATGCGCTCGCTCGTCGGGTTCTCGAGGCCGTGCACCTCGTTGAGGTAGCGGTGGTCGAGCTGTTCCTGTAGCGGTGCGAACGCGCGCTGGATGTCGGCGAAGTCGAGCACCCAGCCGGATTCGTCGCCGGGCTCGCCCTCGACGTGGACCGCGACGTGGAACGAGTGACCGTGCAGCCGGGCGCACTTGTGCTCGGGCGGGACCTTCGGGAGCCGGTGCGCGGCCTCGAATGTGAACTCCTTGAAGACGTCCATCACGGGATGCCGAGGTACTTGTGGATCTGCAGGCTCAGGCGCCACTGCGGGTGGGTCAGGCAGTACTCGATCGCGGCCGCAGTGTGGGCGTCTCGCTCGGGTCCGTCCATCGGCTGCAGGAAGAAGTGCGTGAAGCCGAGGTGCTCGTACCGCTCCGGCTCGCCACCGGCTTGCCGGAACACGAGCTTGAGCTCGTCGCCCGAGACCACGATCGTGTCGCTGTTCGCCTTCGGGCTCATGCACACCCAGTCGATGCCGTCGGGAACCGCGACAGTGCCGTTCGTCTCGATGGCGATCTCGAACCCGCGCTCGTGCAGCGCGTCGATGAGCGGGCGATCCATCTGCAGCAGCGGTTCTCCCCCCGTGCACACGATGTAACGCGTCGGCCCCGCGATCTCGCTCACGTGGCTCACCAGCGCGCTGGCATCGGCAAACCGGCCACCACCGGGCCCGTCGGTGCCCACGAAGTCGGTGTCGCAGAACGTGCAGGCGGCCCGGGCGCGGTGTTCCTCGCGTCCCGACCACAGATTGCAGCCGGCGAACCGGCAGAATACGGCCGCGCGTCCCGCCCGGGCACCCTCACCCTGCAGGGTCGGGAACACCTCCTTCACGAGATAGCCCATCAGGCGTACCTCGTCGGGTCCGTGACCCCGGCCTCCGCGAAGCCCTTCATTCGCAGGCGGCACGCGTCGCACTCACCACACGCGCGGCCCTCCTCAGTCGGGTCGTAGCAGCTGATCGTGGTGCCGTAGTCGACACCGAGCGCGATGCCGGTGCGGATGATCTCGGCCTTCGTCATGTGGATGAGCGGGGCGTGGATGCGCAACTCGTCCTTGCCTTCGACGCCGGCTCGCGTGGCGAGGCGTGCCATCCGCTCGTACGCCGCGAGGTACTCGGGCCGGCAGTCGGGGTAGCCGCTGTAGTCGAGCGCGTTCACACCGATGAACACATCTACTGCGCCGAGCACCTCCGCCCAGGCCAGAGCGAACGACAGGAAGATCGTGTTGCGCGCCGGCACGTACGTGACCGGGATCGCCGAGCCGTCGACACCACCCTTTGGCACGTCGATGCTGTCGGTGAGCGCGGATCCTCCGAAGGCCCGCAGGTCGATCTCGACGACGTGGTGCTCTCTCGCACCCACGCTCGCCACCACCGCGGCTGCGGCGTCGAGCTCCACCGCATGGCGCTGTCCGTAACGGAAGCTCATCGCGTGCACGTCGAAGCCGTCGCGACGGGCCAAGGCGGCCACGGTCGCCGAGTCGAGGCCGCCCGACACGAGCACCACCGCGGGCGCGCTCATTCGGTCTCCCGCGCTTCGAGCTCGGCGCGCGAGTCGATCACGTGAGTACCTCGTCGACGAACGCCAGAGTGCGGGTGAGCATCACGTCGCCGGCCCCCGACAGCAGATGACCTTCGCCCGGCAACACGACGAGCTCGCCGGTGCCGGCGATGTACCGAACCATCTCGCTCGCCTGCGGTGGCAACAGCTCGTCGCGATCACCGTGGAACATGAGCAACGGCCGGCCGTTCAGCTCCTCGGCCTGCTCGCAACCGGCGGATTGTGTCGCGAACGTGACCACGCCCTTGACCGCGGCGCCGAGCGCGCACGCGGTTCGGATCGCGATCGCACCGCCGAAGGAGTGGCCCATCGTCACGGCGTCGCGTGCCCCGGCGCGAGCGGCGAGGTCGACGGTCGCACACATGTCGATGGTGCACTCGTCGAGATCGTTGGGTCTGCGGTAGCTGACACGGAGCGTGCCGATCGCCCGTTCCGCCAAGGCCTCGCCGAGCCGTTGGTACATCCCGTTCGCGGGGCCGAGAAGACCGCCCATCGCTCCGCCGCCGGCAACGACGACGTGCGACGCGTCACGCGGTCCGTGCCACAGGATCGTGACGAGGCCGCGCATCGTGAAGATCTCGACGTGACGAACTCCCGGTGCGAGATCGATCTCCTGCACGGCCAGCGCGTCGAGCAGGT
>DASZHU010000067.1:0-4241 GCA_035937605.1 Acidimicrobiales bacterium
ACCGTCGGCGTCGACCGTCGCGTCCCGCACCATCCCCAGGTCGACGACGTTGTCGCCGAGCTCGGGATCGATGACGCCGCGCAGCGCATTGATGACGACGTCGTTCACACGTGCCAGTTTACAAGGCGAAGCCCGGTAGTATTTCCGGTATGGAGCGGTTGTCCGTCTTCAAGGCGCTTGGCGACAACACCCGCTACGCGATCTACCTCGAGCTCGCTCGGTCGCCGAAGCCGCTCGCCACCGCCGACATCGCCGAATCGCTCGGCCTGCACGCGAACACCGTGCGCCCGCACCTCGAGCGCATGCGCGAGGTCGGGCTGCTCGACGTGCAGAGCGACAACCGCGGCGCCGTCGGCCGCCCGCAACACCGGTACTCCCTCGCGGCCGAGGCACCGTCGCTCGGCCTCGAGCCTCCGACCTTCGCGTTGCTCGCCCGCATGCTGCTGCGCGCCGCGGGGTTGGCCGGCGCGGACGGCGACGACGCCGTCGACGCGGGCCGAGAACAAGGGCGGGGCGACGCACGTCGATCGGTGGGACGCCCGTGCGTCGATGCCCTGGTGCGTGAGCTCGACCGGCTCGGCTTCGACCCGGCCGCGGCGACCGACGACGAGAACACGACGATCGCGTTCGCTCACTGCCCCTTTCGGGAGTTGGCCGAGGCGAACCCCGACCTCGTGTGCGGGCTGCACCGTGGGCTCGTCGAGGGGTTCGTCGAGACGGTCGGTGGAGCTGAAGTGGTCGCGTTCCGCACGCTCGTCGACCGCGACCCGTGTCGGGTCGAGTTGGTGGTCGAATCCCGGTAGCGAGGTATCCTGTTCCGCGTGATCACGCTGACTGACGCCGCCGCCGAGAAGGTGAAGGATCTCATCGAGGCGGAGGGCGAGCCCGAGTTGGCCCTGCGAGTCGCCGTTCGTCCCGGAGGGTGCTCGGGCTTCAGCTACGAGATGTTCTTCGACAGCGATGTCGCGACCGACGACGTCACCACGGAGTACGGCGGGGTCCGCGTCGTGGTCGACCAGTCCAGCGCCCAGCTGCTCACTGGCGCGACGCTGGACTACAAGGACGGCCTCCAGCAGGCCGGGTTCTCGATCAACAACCCCAACGCGCAGCGCACCTGCGGCTGCGGCCAGAGCTTCTCCTGACCTGACTCCCCGGTCCATCGCACGTGCGATGGAGCCTCAAAGGCCGTCAGCGTGTGACGAGGATGACGTCCGCGCCGGCGGGCAAGGTCGCGAGCATCGAAGCGAGCTCCTCCTCGGGCATCCAGCTCTCCGGCTCCACGAGGATCAACGGCCGATCGATCGTGGCGCCGGCCTGTGTCCACTGTTCGGCAGCCTTGAGGCGCTGCTCGACTTCGTCGGCGCGCGCCCGGGCGCTCGTACCGCCGAGGCGGAGCACGTGCTCGTCGAAGTCCTCGATTGCGGGTGGTGAGTCGTAGCCGATCGCGGCCCACGCAACCTTCCAACGCGCGAGCGCCCGGCGGTACACCGCGTTGACGGTGCGCACGGTCGGCGACGTCTTGGTCGCGGCGCCGGTGATCGCGAACTGCGGGTCGTGGATGCGCAGCACCCCTTCGAGGTCGTACGGATCGGCCTCCGGTCCCGCGAGCGTGTCCCAGTGGCGGCGAGCCGAGCGCGCCTTTTCCACCGAGCGCTCACGGTTTGCGTCGAGCTGAGCGCGACGAGCGAGCCACTCCTCTTCGGCCATGCGGCCTCGCGCCGCGGCCTCCGTGCTGCGGGCCGCGTTGCCGGTGGCCGCGGCGAGCAGAGCCGAGGCCTGTGCCGCGCCTTCGTCGACGCGATGCTCGCTCCGGCTCCGCGTGAGCATCACCCCACCGGCCAGTAGGCCGACGATGAACACGCCGATCGACACGGCGGTCGCAACACCGATGCTGAGCATCACGAGCGCGACGCCAGCAAAGATCGTGGTGACGCTCAACGCGAACACCCGTGATCGACGCTGCTGCTCGAGTGTGTCGTCGTCGAAGATCGTCGTGTCGGAGGCGCCGACGTCCTCGAGCTCCACCTGCTCCGGCACCGGCCGATCGCCCAGCTGCGTGATGGCCGCGTCGATGTCGTTCACGTCGCCTTCGGCGGCGGTGAGCGCGGCGGCGGCCTGCTTGATGGCTTCCGGGTGCACGGCCATGCCGCTGCTGGCGGACAGCCGGCGGTTGAGCGTCTCGGTGAACTCCACCTCGGTGCGGGTACGGATGCGCCCGGTCCGCGCCAGCGCGTCGGCGAGCTCGCGCAGCTCGCGGATGGCGCCTTCGTCGATCCTCGGCTCGTCCGACAGATCGTTGAGCTCGTCGGCCTGCCGGATGAGCGTGTCGAACTCGTCGTCGTCGAGCACGACGGGCACGGTGCGGCCCGCATCGGCTCGCGCCGCGAACGCACCACGCGCGGTCTCGAGGTCTCGGACCACATCGCCGCCGAGCTCGTCCGCCAACCGATCGGCGGCGGCCGAGGGTTCGGGATCGACGACGACGCGCACGCCCATCATGTGCAGGGAGTCGAACGACGAGGAGCGCTCCTTGTCGTCGTTGGGCTCGGCGTCTTCGTGTATCGACATGGTCAGTACCCGTCCGGCGTGCGGTGACCCGGCCCGCTCGTCAGCTCAGCAGCTTGGTCAACGTGTCGTGGAGTTCTACCCCATCGAAGATGGTGTCGAGGCGCTTGGCAATCGTTCCGTTGGGTGCCGCGAGGTAGAGAGCAGGTTCGAACGTGAGGCCGTAGGCGGTTACGGCCTCCGTCAGCTTCTGTGAGCCCGGCTGGGCGTCGGCGTCCGATGGATATACCTCGGCGTGCAGCATCTTGATCTGAGGGAACTGGTCTTTTTGGCTGAGAAGGACGTCGAGTACGGGGCCGCAGATCGCCGTCTGGCAGTACTTCGGGGTGGCCACGAGGAAGGCGACCGGAGTTCCGGCCGCGAGAGCCTCACGGAGCGTGACGTCGTGCAGCGGGCAGGCCGGATCGCGCGTGCACAGCAGCTGCACGCCGCGTTGATTCGACTCGGTCGGGGTGTCGAGCGGGATCATCTTCTGGCCCGGGCCGACCACGGTGGTCGTGTCGGCGAACTGCACGTGGGTCTGGAACGTGTGGCCGTTGACGGTGGCGACGACGGTGTACGCGCCCGCCGTGGGGGGCGTGAACTCGAGCGGGAAGTAGGGGCGAGGAAGCCCCATCGAATGACCGGCGACGGTGGAGCGCGCGACCGACTGGCCGTCGAGCACGACGTTGAAGTCGATCGTCGGTGCCGGCGCCTTGTCGAGCACGACCCCTTCGGCGTTGGCGAAGCCGAACGTGAGCCGTTGCGGCTGGCCGAGCTTCAGCGCGGACGGGTCGGAGAACGTCACCAGGACGAGGTCACCGGACGCGGTCGCGGTCGTGGGCCCGCCGGGGCCCGCCGACGAACCGGATGCGGTCGAGATGGCGGAGCCCTTCGAGTCGCTACCGCACGCGGCAACCAGCGCGGCGCCCGCGCCGGCGGCGAGGAACGACCGGCGACTCAGGCGGCGGGACATCCAGTCGAACCTATCCTCGCTGCGATGACCGTCGACAGTCAGGTGTCGTTCACCGTCGATCAACGCGAGGTGACGGTGAATGACGATGGGGCTTCGCTGCTCGAAGTGCTGCGCGACCGCGTTGGCGTCCGATCGCCGAAGGATGGTTGCAGCCCGCAGGGCCAGTGCGGCTGCTGCACCGTGTTGGTCGACGGCGCGCCACGCGTCGCCTGCGTCACGCCCGTGAAGCGGATCGACGGTCGCGCGGTCACGACGCTCGATGGCCTCGAGCGCGCCGATCGGTGGGCCGAGGTCTTCAGCGCGACGGGCGCCAGTCAGTGCGGTTTCTGCACGCCGGGGATCATCGTGCGGCTCGACGCGCTCCTCGTCTCGGGTGTGGCGCCCGGCGATACCGAGAAGGTCGAGCGAGCGCTCCTCGCGCACCTGTGCCGGTGCACCGGCTGGCGCACGATCAACGACGCTTGGTCCTCGTTCTCGACCATGAGCGTTCCGCCGCGCGACGCCGCCGCGGCGGCGCGGCGCGCCGAGCTCGAGGGCCGCACACCGCAACGGGTCGGACCCGATGTCGCGCGTGGCCGAGGGGGATTCGCCGACGACACTGCCCCCCTGGATGCGCTCGTCGCGGTGCCTGACGGTCGGGGCGGTTGGGCCATCGGCGACACGATGGTCGAGGCGCGACGGGCCGCGGCGAAGACGCAGGGACGGCGAACGACGATCGACG
>DASZHU010000068.1:0-4286 GCA_035937605.1 Acidimicrobiales bacterium
GTTGTGGGCACGCGCGCCGGCCATCAGCAGCTCGATCGGCATGTCGCCGCCCGCGCTGAGCCCCGCGCCGAACGGCGCGGACGCGCCGGCCGTGACCGCGTCGGCGTCGGGGAAGATCACCTCGCCCACGACTCCGTCCGCGTCGAGCTCCTTGTCACGGCGAGCCGCGTCCCAGCCGCCGCGCAGGCCCTCCTCGTTGTCGTGATGCCACTCTTCGGCGAAGTCCTCGTTGAGGATCCCGCGCTGCGCCAGCTCCATCATGCGGGCTCGGTCGAGCAGGCTGCGGTCGAACGCATCGCGGAACTCGGGGTCGAGCCACTCGCGGTACTGCTCGTTGGGCAGACCTGCGTGGCAGTCCGCCGAGATCACCAAGTAGCGATCCACGTCGCTCATCCTCCGAGCTCTCTGAGATAGGTGGGGTTGCTCCGCTCGAGCATCGACCGCGAACGTGCGGTGATCTGCTGGTCGGTGCGCGCGCTCGGCGGCAGGATCCAGAACTGGTCGGCGCGGATGGCGGCGACCACGCGACCGGCGACTTCCTCCACCGGCGTGTAGACGAGCGGCACTCCGGCGTCGGCCATCGCCTTCTCGAACGACTCGATCGTGGTCGGCGGTTTCGAGGGCGGGTTCGGGTTGGTGTACTGCGGTGGTCGGTTGCGCCACGACGAGAACAGGCCGGTGCGCAGCACGTTCGGCCCTGGGAAGAGCACCGAGGCCGAGATGTTGGCGGCGAGCGCTCGCAACTGCGCGTAGAGGCTCTCGGTCAGCGTCACGACGGACGACTTCGTCAAGGCGTAGATCGGCGTGCTCGGCAACGGCGCGATGCCTCCGTTGCCCGACGACGTGTTCACGATGTGCCCCTCCTCGCCCGCCGCGAGCATTCCCGGCACGAAGGCCTTGGTGCCGTGGATCACCCCCCACACGTTGACGCCGAGCGCCCACCTCCAGTCGTTCAGCTCGTGATCCCACATCTGGCCCGACGCGCCGGCACCGACGCCGGCGTTGTTGCACACGACGTGCACGGCGCCGTGCAGGTCGAGCGTCGCGTCGCGCAGCGCGCAGACCGATTCGAAGTCGGCGACGTCGGTGACGACGCCGGTCACCTCGACCCCTTCGGCTTCGAGCTCCTTCACGGTCGACTGCAGCGCGGGCTCCTCGACGTCGGCCAGCACCACCTTCATCCCCTCACGCGCGAAGCGCTCGCCCATCGCCCGTCCGATGCCACTCGCCCCGCCGGTGACGACGGCGACACGACCGTCGAGCGTCTGCATCAGTCGTCTCCGGTGGGGGACAGGTCGTCGTAGCGCTGGTGCACATAAGGGAGGAGCCAGTCCGACGGCACGCGGCTCACGATCTCGCCGCGCTGCACGCTGCGACGGTCCGAGATCGACATCGCGACGACGCGGCGTACCGGGAGGTCGGCGACCGGATCGAAGCGTGACTCGCGCAGCGTCACCGTGCCGTCCACGGATTGCGCCGATCGGGACGTCTCCTCGCGACGGCAGTAGACGAGCGCGGGCTCGGCGTCGAAGCCCTTGCCGTCCGGCGCGGGAAGGAACTTGAAGTAGAAGTCCGTGCGCGAGCCGTCCGCCGCGTCGAGCGCCGCGCCGACGGTGCCCGACAACTCGATGATCGTCGTGCCGAGCCTCGTCACCAGCCCCTTCACGTGGTCGCCGTCGCGGGTGAGCGTGACCTCCGCGAGCTTCTTGGGCTCGCCAAAAGTCTCGCGTCCCCCGATCACCGATTGCTCCGTCGTCATCGGCATGAGCAGGGGGTAGTTGCCGACGGTTCCCTCGTGGCGCGCCTGCACCGCGAACGTGCCGGCGCCGAACGGCGCGAGCCCGCGGCCGAGGTCGACGGTGGCGACGGTGACGCGCACGAGCGGCTCGTCGGTCGGTTCGAGCGGAGGGGGCAGGACAGCCGCGATCACGTGGGGGTCCGTTTCGTAGATCGCGACGAGCGACGTCGCCCACGCGCCCACCGAGGTCGCTTGCACCTCCCGGTTGGCGAGCTGCTCAGCCGTGCGGGCTCCGTACCGAACTCGATCCATGGTGTTCCTCTCGTCGTTCATCGGGCTGCCGCGGCGAGTGCGAACGCGGGGCAGCGCAGGGCCTCGTCCGGGATGTCGTCACGCTCGAGCGGGATGGCCACGTCGTCCACGGCCGGTCCGACGCGGGCCGCGATCGGCGCGAGCGCATCGAGGTCGAACCCGTACACGCGAGCGGCGTTGCCTCCGACCATCGCTTGCACCTCGGTCGGCTCGACGCCGGCGAAGGCGAGCCGCAAGTGCTCGTGGCTGAACGGCCAGCAGCCTTCCTTGTGCGGGAAGTCGCTGCCCCACATGATCTTGTCGACGCCGACGATGTGACGGAGCCCCACCTCCGGCTGGCGGATGAAGCTCGAACCGACGTGGCACTGTCGCTGCCAGTACTCGCTCGGCGTCAGCGGGAGCCGGGCCATCAGCTCCGCGCCCCATGCGTGCTCCTGTGAACCGCCGGCGCCGGCCATCCGGGCGTAGTAACCGTCGAGCGTCATCAGCGTCTCGGGGATCCAGGCCGTGCCCTGCTCGGTGAACACGAACTGCAACGACGGGTGCCGCTCCATCACACCGGCGAAGACGAGTTGCCAAAGCGTTCGATGCGCCCACCACGTGGCCTCGATGAGGAACATGACCTTCGCCTCGGGATAGTCGCCGTAGTCGGGTGACGCGCTGCCCGTGTGATGGTTGATCGGGGTGCCCAGCTCCGCGCACGCCGCCCAGATCGGTTCGTAGACCGGGGCGTAGAGCGGCGCCAGACCAGACCCGGGCGGCGCGCCTGGAAGCAGCACGCCGCCCGTCAGCCCGAGGTCGTGTGCGGCGCGGACCTCGGCAACCGCGGCATCGACGTCGTGCAACAGGATCTGCGCGATGCCGGCGCGCCGCCCCGGCGCGACGGCGCAGAAGTCGGCGAGCCAGCGGTTGTGCGCCTTCAGCCCCTCCCAACGGCGAGCGAGATCACCGGCGTTCGCGGCCGGGGGTTGGTGCACGAGCGACGCCTGGGGGAAGAACGGCGGGATCGTGTTCGGGAAGATGACCTCCGCCACGATGCCGTCGGCCTCGAGCTCGAGCAGCCGGCGATCGGAATCCCAATTGCGCGACCCGTCGTCACCCTCGAGATCGTCGTAGGGGTTCTCGAATGTCGCGAGCCATGCGTCGAACTCGTCGTGCAGTGCGGACCGAAGGTACGGCCGGTAGTCGACGAGGGCGCCGCCGCCGTGACAGTCGGCGGAGATGACCGTGTAGCGGTCCACGGGGCCCGACAGTACTGACCGGCGAGATGGCATGGCCTACGGTCGGCGGCGTGTCGAACCGTCCGCAGTCACCCCGGATCCCGCCGCTCGCGCCCGACGAGCAGGACGAGCAGCAGCGCGAGTTGCTGGAGGGCGCCACCGCACCCGGGATCCCCGCCTCGAACATCTTCTCGACGCTCGTGCGTCACCCGGGGTTGTTCCGCAAATGGATGCCGTTCGGCGGCAAGCTGCTCAGCGGGAAGGTCCCGGCGCGCGAGCGCGAGCTCCTCATCCTCCGCGCCGGTTGGCGGTGCCAGTCCGACTACGAGTGGGGGCAGCACGTGCTCATCGGTCGTCGCGCCGGGCTCGCCGACGACGAGATCGAGCGACTGAAGGCGGGGCCCGACGCGCCGGGATGGAGCGAGTTCGACGCCACCTTGGTGCGCGCGGTCGACGAGTTGCACGACGACGGGTGCATCACCGACGCCACGTGGGCGGCTCTCGCATCGCGCTACGACGAGCAGCAGCTGATCGAGGTGCCGATGGTCGTGGGTCAGTACCACCTCGTTTCGTACACGCTCAACTCTCTCGGGGTGCAGCGCGAGCACGGCGTCCCCGGGTTCGACGGATGAGCGGCGCGCGACTCGCCGACCGACGCGTGCTCGTGGTTGGGGCCGGCACGCAGCGCACCGATGACCCCGACGCGCCGATCGGCAACGGTCGTGCGATCGCCGTGCTCGCGGCACGCGAGGGTGCGCACGTGGTGTGCGTGGACCGCGACCACGCCGCGGCCGACGAGACGGCCGCGCTGATCGGCGGCGAGGGCGGGAGCGCGACCGTCGTCGTCGCCGACGTGACGTCGGAGGAAGACTGTCGCAACCTCGTGACCGATCCGGTCGACGGCCTCGTGCTGAACGTCGGCATCGGTCGGGGCGGCGGCCTCGCCGGAACGAGTGCCGACGACTGGGACATGACGTTCGCGGTCAACCTCCGCGGCCACTTCCTGGTCACCCGCG
>DASZHU010000069.1:0-1908 GCA_035937605.1 Acidimicrobiales bacterium
AACCCGCGCCGCGAGCTCGAGGTTGCAGCACCCATCAGCGTGGTCGCGCTCCTCAACCGCCTCGAACTGCACCGGGAGTCCGTGCTCGTGATCGAGGGCGACGAGCTCGTGCCGGGCGATGCGATGCTCAACGGCACACAGACGGTGGAGATCCGCCCGGTGATCTCCGGTGGCGCCGAGTGAAGTGCCGGGTGTGCCGCGGTCCCGCGGTGATCGACGTGCGCCGGCAGAACGCGAACTACTGCCGCGACCACTTCGTCAGGATGTGCCGCGACCAGGTGCAGAGGGCCATCGACGACTTCGACATGCTGAGGCCCGGCCAGCGAGTGCTCGTCGCCGTGAGCGGTGGCAAGGACTCCTTGGCCTGCTGGCAGCTGTTGCGCGACCTCGGCTACGACGCCGACGGATTCGTCGTCGGGCTCGGCATCGGGGAGTACTCCGACGAGTCGACGCGGTACGCACGAGCGTTCGCGGACGCGCGTGGCCTCACGCTGCACTACTGCAACCTGCGTGACGAGCACGGCTTCGATGTTCCGACCGCGGCAAAGGCCACCCACCGCGTCCCGTGTTCCGCGTGTGGGCTGTCGAAGCGCCATTTGTTCGATGCGGCTGCGCGCGAGCACGGCTACGACGTCGTGGCCACCGGCCACAACCTGGACGACGAAGCCGCCGTGCTGTTCGGCAACGTGCTGCGGTGGCAGACCGAGTACCTCGGGCGGCAGCTGCCGGTTCTTCAGGAGGGAAAAGGCTTTCCTCGGAAGGTGAAGCCCCTCGTGCGGCTCAGCGAACGCGACACGGCGGCGTACTGCGTGCTCACCGGCATCGACTACATCGTCGAAGAGTGTCCGATGGCGGCCGGCAACAAGCACCTCGGGTACAAGGCGGCGCTGAACGCAATCGAAGCCGAGTCCCCCGGGTCGAAGCACGACTTCTACTTCGGGTTCCTGCGGCGAGCCTCCGAGAGGTTCGCGGGTGCCGACGCAGCCGACGACCTGGTGTTGGGCCCGTGCACGCGATGCGGTGCGCCGACATCGAGCGACGTGTGCGCGTTCTGCAAGCTCGCCGCACGCGCGAGTGACCACGAGCCCGTCACATTGCGAGCGCGTCCATGACGTTCGCCGCCGGCGACAAGGTGCTGTTGATCGACGCCAAGGACCGCCGATATCTCGTCACCCTTCGCGACGGCGGCGAGTTTCATTCGCACACAGGCGTGCTCGCGCACGATGAGCTCATCGGAGCGGAGGAAGGGTCGACGTATCGTTCCTCGCGAGGCTCGCGGTTCCTGGCGCTTCGCCCCACGCTCGCCGACTTCATCCTGAAGATGCCCCGTGGCGCGCAGGTGATCTATCCGAAGGACATCGGTCCGTTGCTGCTCCTGGCCGACATCCATCCGGGCGTCCGCGTGCTCGAGTCGGGCGTGGGCTCGGGCGCGCTGTCGATGGCGATGCTGCGTGCCGGCGCCGAGATCGTCGGCTACGAGCTGCGCGACGAGTTCGCGGACCGCGCCACGGCGAACGTGCGTGGGTTTCTCGGCGACGACGCCGCGGCGCACTACCGCGTGGAGCTGCGCAACTGCTACGACGGCATCGACGAGACCGACCTCGACCGGATCGTGCTCGACCTGCCGGAGCCGTGGCAGGTGGTCAAGCATGCGGAGCGAGCGCTGCGGCCAGGCGGGATCTTCGTCGCCTACACGCCGACGATCGTGCAAGCCGTCCAGTTGCGCGAGACGCTGGCCGACAGCCGGTTCACGATGTTCGAGACCCTCGAGGTGCTGCACCGGTCGTGGCACATCGACGGCCAGTCGGTGCGGCCCGACCACCGCATGGTGGCGCACACCGGGTTCTTGAGCGCGTCGCGGCTCCTCGCGGGGTAGGTCTCCGGCGCTGGACACTCTCGACTTCGTCG
>DASZHU010000070.1:0-2261 GCA_035937605.1 Acidimicrobiales bacterium
CGGCGTGTGGCTCTCGGTGTGCCTTCTCGTGCTCCTCACGGCCGCTGTCATCGTGGCAACACGCGATCGCGTCCTCGGCCGGGTCGCCCGCGCCGCGCAACGCGTCGTCGACGTGGTGGGACGGGGTCGTGGGCCCCGCGACATCGTCGACCAGGCGTTCACGCAGAGGTCACTGCTGCACACCACCGTGCGTCGACACTGGGGTCGAGCCGGCGCCGCCGCTTTCGGCCAAGCGTTCGCCGGCTATCTCGCGCTGTACGTCACGCTGGTGGCCGCCGGTGTCCGGCCGAACGTCGTTGTCGTGCTCGCCGCGTTCGCCGTGGCCAACGTGGCGGGGATGATCCCGGTCACGCCCGCCGGTCTCGGCTTCGTGGAGGCGGGCCTCGCCGCCGTGCTCGTCATGGGTGGTGTCACCGAGCCGGTCGCGGTCGTCGTGGCGATCGCTTACCGGGTGGTGTCGTCGTGGCTGCCGGCCGCAGCGGGTGGCATCGCCTTCATCGGGGCGAGGCGGTCACGAACCGCGCGCCACCGCCTCGTCCTAGCCGACCAGCCGGTCGATGCGCTTCGTGGTCTTGCGCCGCACGCGGCGCACCCGAAGCCGGCCGCGGTTCCAGAAGTGGCCGAGCTTGCGCTCGGCTTGGCGAGCCGATCGCTCGACGCGGCGCCGGCTCTTGCGGGCTCGGCGCTTCGCCCGACCGGCTGAGGTCTCCGCACCCTCGACCAACGTGTCGATCGCGGTGCGGGCGCGGTCCTGCACCTCGACGATCGCTGCCTGTGCTCGTGTCTGTCGCTTGCCCACGAGATCGCAGCCTACGCAAGGATCACGTACTGGCTCGTGGGAACCACGTCGATGGCTTCCGTGGCCCCGAAGCGGTCCGTGCTCGCACCCATCTCGGTCATGTGGCGCGTGAGCCGGTCGTCGTCGCCGGGGGCGTCGAAGAAGGCGTGCAGGTCGGTGAGTGCTTCCGGCGGGAACAGCTCCTCGACGATGCCCCTGAAGGGCGGTGCGTCGTCGGACAGGGTTCGCACGACCACGTTCTGCGTGTAGCCGAACGTGCTCTGCGTGGCGACCGCCACGGGGGTCTGACCGTTGAGCCACGCGTCCAGCCACTCGGCCTCGGTCAGTCGCTCGGGTCGGCGCAGGAACGCGACGTTGGCGAAGCCGTCGGTGCGCCGGCGCAACGGGGATCGCCGCGTCGTGTTGGGCAGTGGCACCGACTCGGTCACGAGGTAGGACGCGCACCGGGCCGCGGTCGCGTGCACGATGTCGTCGACAGGTCGGCGGTAGCTGTCGTTCGCGCTGTGGAGCCACACGCCCACGATCGCTTCCATCTGCGGGTCGAGGGTCCGCACCTTGACGACGGCCGGCGCGACGGCCTCGTCGGCCACGTTGACCTGGAGGCCGTGTACACCCACACCGACCAGCGCGTCGGTCATCGGCCCGAGCAGGTGCGCGGCAAAGTCCGCCGGCGACTCGCCGTCGCGCCGCCAGAGGACGTAGATCACCTTCTCCATGCGCAGGACAGTACGCGTACGCTGCGCGGGTGCATCCCGAAGACCTCGTCGAGCTCGAGCTCATCAAGCGCCTCAAGTACCGCTATGCCCGTTGTCTCGACCTGAAGCTGTTCGACGAGGTCGGTGAGCTCTTCACGGCCGACGCCACCGCGAGCTACGGCGGTGGGGCCTACACCTTCGACGGGCGCGACGCGATCGTCGACTTCCTGCGCCGGTCGATGAGCTCGACGGCGATGCTCACGAGCCACAAGATGCACAATCCCGAGATCGATCTCACCGGTCCCACCACCGCCACCGGCATCTGGTCCCTCGACGATGTCGTCGTGTTGTCGGACATGAGCCTCACCGTCCGCGGTGCCGCCTTCTACGACGACCAGTACGTCAAGGTCGACGGCCGTTGGTGCATCGCGCACACCGGCTACAAGCGCGTGTACGAGGAGCTGGCGCCGCGGCCCCCCGACATCACGCTCACCGCGAGCTACTGGGGCACGGACGGCCGCAGCTCGCTCCCGGCCGGCTGACCGCGCCTCTGCCGAATGCCATGCAGAGCGACACAATTCCGTGTCTGCGTGCATGGGATTTCGTCAGAGCTTGGCGATGACCTCGTCGGCGTAACGGCGGAGCGCGTCGATCTTCGCCTGGAGTGGCTCGGTGTCGCGCTCGGCGGCGTACGGGTTCGCCGCGCTCAGGCCTCCCATCGTGTGGGTGATGCCCCGCTCCTCGAGGCGCCTGACGCCGTCGACCGA